>NZ_JBBAKG010000118.1:13202-16152 GCF_040403615.1 Haliscomenobacter sp.
CTGTTTTTTGTACTGAGTTATTTTTTGTGGTACCCGTCACTGAAGGCGAGAATAGGGTTTGCGCCGCCTTTGTACAATGCTGATTTGACGCCTGATTTGAAGCTAAAAATCAATTACCAAAGCATCAAACGCAATGGGGAGCTTTTTACGGAGTCCTTTCTGTTTATGCGCAATCATTTGCGCAAAGTGATGCTTCTGGTCATTGGCACAACTACATTTTATTGTACAGCTGTATTTGCCCTGAGTCCGGCCATCAATGAAGAGGTTTTCAAGTTGTCTACCAGTTGGGGTGATTATCTCGACAATTTCGACGATATGATTTTCAACGATCACCTGGCCGCTTTGCCCTTAATTATGGGGATTTGCGTAATGATTTTGTGCACAGGAATCAACCGCATGTTGATTTTCGACAGTGGAGAAGCCTGGCCAAGCTGGAGCAAACTAGGCAAAGACTTATTTGCGGCATTGCCCGGTACCGGACTGCTGCTGTTGTTGTTTGCAGCACCTGGAGCTCTTACCTGGCTGATTGGAAGCATCGTTTTCCCTATTGCTTTGCTATGGATTTTTATCGCCCAAAGCGAAGCTGGTGGCAACCCATTTACAGGCATTTCCCGAACGTTTGCGCTGGCTTTTCCTCAACGAGGCCGAGTATGGGCACTGACCTTGATTTTGTTGGGTACAGGGATCTTTTTTCTGGGCTTGATGCACAGCGGAGTGGTTGGTTTTTTCCTGGATGTGGTCACCTGGGTGGTGAATTTGCCGCCCAAAAAGATGGATCAGTTTGGCATTGTATTCCTGCTTGCCTTTCAGGTGTTCATGACCTTCTTTGTTTTTTCCATCGTGACAATTGGCCTGGGATTGATGTACTTTACCCTCACCAGCATTCAGGATGCAGGGGATTTATGGGAAAAGATTGGAAAAATTGGTGAACAACGGAGAATTCGGGGATTGGAGCGGGAATGATACTAAAAGCACAAAAGGTCTTCAACGGCGGATGAGCTATTGAAGACCTTCTATATTTTACGCTTAACGATGGTTACATGTGCAAAGCCCGGTTTGCCGTAGCCGCCAAAGCCGCCTCTTTGAATGCTTCGGTATAGGTCGGGTGGGCATGACTCATGCGTGCGGCATCTTCAGCAGAAGCCCGGAATTCCATCAAGGCTACTGCCTCTGCAATCATGTCGGCAGTACGGGGGCCAACCATGTGTACACCCAGGATTTCGTCGGTTTCCTTATCGGCCAGGACTTTCACCATGCCATCGGTATCCATGCTGGCACGGGCACGACCCAGCGCTTTGAATGGAAATTTGCCCATTTTATAAGCTACGCCTGCCGCTTTCAATTGCTCTTCGGTTTGGCCTACTCCAGCCGCCTCCGGCCAGGTATACACCACTCCGGGAATGAGGTTGTAATCGATGTGTGGTTTTTGACCTACAATGGTTTCAGCCACAAAAACCCCTTCTTCTTCAGCTTTGTGTGCCAACATTGCACCTTTGATCACGTCACCAATGGCGTAGATGCCCGGTACATTCGTTTGCAGGTGATCGTCTACAACGATGCGGCCTTTTTCATCGGCGCTTACGCCTGCGTTTTCCAGTCCCAGTTTATCGGTATAAGGCTTGCGGCCAATGGCTATCAAGCAGTAATCTGCTTCGATGCTCAATTTTTCGTCTGTGTCGCGTTTTTGGTATTCCACCACCACTTTATCCTCAGAAGGCGAAACGGCAGTGACCATGTGTTGAAGGTGAAACTTGATGCCTGTTTTGCTCAATGCGCGTTGCAATTCCTTACTGCAATCGCCGTCCATGCCGGGAATGATCCGATCCAGGTACTCGATCACGTCTACTTGTGTGCCCAGGCGTGCGTACACCGACCCCAGTTCAAGGCCAATTACGCCACCGCCAATGACTACCATACGAGCGGGTACCTTGTCGATGTTTAAGGCTTCCGTGGAAGTGATGACGCGTTTTTTGTCGTAGTTGAAATTGGCGGGTACGATTGGCTTGGAACCCGTAGCGATGATGGTTTTATCGGTTTCAATGTCCTCTGTAGAACCATCTTCTTTCGCTACGCGAATCAAATTGGCGTTGACAAATGAACCGTGACCGTAATGGACGTCGATTTTATTTTTCTTCATCAAAAATTCCACGCCTTTAACGGTCTGACTGACTACATCGTTTTTGCGCTTGATCATTTGGGGCATGTCCACCTGCAAGTTTTCCAGGAGGATGCCATGTTCGCCGAATTTTTCTTTGGCGTCATGGTAATGCTCAGATGAATCGAGCAATGCTTTGGAGGGGATGCATCCAACATTGAGGCAGGTGCCTCCCAGGGCATTGTAACGTTCAATAATGGCGGTTTTTAGTCCCAGTTGGGCGCAACGAATGGCGGCTACATACCCCCCGGGGCCAGAGCCGATCACAGTTACATCGTATTTCATAAGGTTGTGAAATTTTTTGAGAGCAAAAGTAGCTGATTTATGCTACCTGCATGCCAAATACCTCAAAAAAGAACAGGTTGAACGTATTGAATTGTTCATTTCCTGCAAACAAATATACCTGACTTACTTCTTTATCTTCTCCAGGGCTTTAATCAACTCATCAGGTTTATTCACATTCTCCAGCGCCTCGGTGTTTTCGGCAACCAACAACTCAATTGATGAATTGAGCAATACCTTGCGCGGACAAGTGTATCCTTGTCCCATGAACTGCAGCAATATGGGGTAACTGCGCGGTTCCCAAATGGTCACCAGTGGCTCAGGAAATTGATCAAACGGGCTCTTGAACGTAGTGGCCACTTTGGAAGTATTGCGTTGGGCCACCAATTGCTCCAGCGTTGCCTCATCCATATGTGGCAAATCGCAAGCAACCACCAACCAGGCCGCATCGGGATGTTCTCTGAACGCCGATAAAATAGCACCATAAGGCCCCAAGCCCAAAAAAGTATCTGG
>NZ_JBBAKG010000119.1:0-16060 GCF_040403615.1 Haliscomenobacter sp.
AACAATGAACGGAATTTGTTCCAGTTTCGACGTTGTTTGGCCGGGCCGGAAATAATAAAGCAAGATTATACCGTAAAATTTGCCTAAAAAAGTGTACAGTACGCCTAGAAAAAAATTCTGCCAATCAATGATTTCTTGTACGATACAGTCTGGAATTTCGCGATGTTTCTGTTTTAGTTTTATACCGCTCAAACTCAGGTTTTGTACAAATGTGCTTTTAAAACCTGATTTCACAAGGTTTCGCAGGAACGATTTGCACTATATCTCACTCCGCGAGGTACAGTTTCCGTGAGTACGGAAACAACGGCTAAAATCATGGACGCTTTTTTCAAAAATAGTTATTACGGGGAAAAGGCAATAGTACGCGAGGAGAAGAGCAATCTAAAGGCGCTCTTCAATAATTTTCTTCAAAAATCGAACCTCCTCCTCCAATTGGGCAATACGCGCTTGATAAAGTTCTTTTTCAGTGGGTGTGAGGCCACTTCCATAGACATGGTTTTGAACCTCGCCTCCGCTTTGGGTTTCTATATTGTTGAAAAACAAAAAATGTTTATCAAGATCGCGCAGTACATCTTGGCCAACACCCAATGCCTGAGCTATCTTCTCGATGGTTTCTTCGTTTATTGCTTGCATACCTTGTTCAATTCGATGGTAAGTAGATTGGCTCACTCCAAGCCTGGAGGCTACGGTCGTTTGCTTGAGACTTTTCAAGAGCCGTATTTTACGCATGTTCTCATAAAGGGTCATGATTCGTAAGGCGTAGTTTTTTGATGTTTTGGTGAATAATAATCTCAAAGGTATGAATTTTTTATTCGCTAAATTTTGGAGAAGTTCAAAAATATTTTCTTTAGGTTTGAGTTCTGACATTATATAGACAGGATTGTCCCCTACACCTATTCTATTGTATTCAAAAAAGTACAATATCTTAAATCCATCGTCCTGATCTATAAACAAAGGCGGTGTCTAATCTTTAAAATTTGGGGTGGTCAAAAACCTGCAAAAGTGCCTTGAATGGACACATTTGGGACGCTACCTTTATTGTGATTATACCAATACACCTAAATACTGCCATATGTCTAGTAAAAAATTTAAAAGCCGCAAAATCTTCGCCAATGAATTGGGCATGTCTACGAAAACTTTGCAGCGGAAGTTGAAAGCTGCAAATTATGAGTTGCCACCTGGGCTGATTTCGCCGCAGCAGCAGGAGGAGATTTGGGGATTGTTGGATAGGAAAGGGAGACCGATAGAAGAATTTGATGCTACAGAAAAGGGTAAGGCTGCATGAATTCACTCAATATCATTTCATCAAAAACATTTTTCAACAATGAATCACCTATCAATCCCAAGATTTATAATTGCTTTCCTCGTGTGTATAGCTATTCAAGCTTGTCGAAACACCTCCACAGGGGAATCAAAATTGACATTGAATACTTATTTAGAGCGGGCTACTGAAAAATACGAAGCCGATTACCTAGCCGAGGCACTGATGATCGAATCAGATAATGGTCAAATTGGCAACCGATCTGGAATGGTCTGGATTTCGGGTGGGAAATTTACTATGGGGGGAGAAGATCATCAATCCCTGCAAGATGAGCAATTCTTACATGATGTGTACATCAATGGTTTTTGGATGGATGCCACCGAGGTCACCAATGTACAATTCAAGGCCTTTGTTGATGCTACTGGCTACATCACACAAGCCGAACGTAACCCAGCAGCCCAGCGAATGATGATGCCGGGTATCGATAAAGATTCTTTGCCCACAGTTCCATTTAGTTGGTGCTTTCATCAACCCCAAAACAAGTACGGCACTTTGCGCCCCGAAGACTGGTGGGTAGCCGTTCCTGGCGCGGATTGGAAGCACCCCCAGGGGCCTAGTAGTAACATTATCGGCAAAGATAACCACCCGGTTATACACTTATCCTGGTATGATGCAATCGCTTATTGCAAATGGACAGGCAAAAGACTGGCTACCGAGGCAGAATGGGAATATGCTGCACGAGGCGGCTTGGATAAAAACGCCTACCCTTGGGGAGAAGTACTCAATTTCAAAAAAGCCAATTATTGGCAAGGCGATTTTCCCTCTTTATTCTTGAACCGAGATGGTTATGTCAAAACTGCGCCAGTCAAACATTTTGAGCCCAATCCCTATGGCCTATATGATATGGCAGGCAACGTATGGGAATGGTGCCTGGATTGGTATGATTTTGATTATTATTCATATAAGAAAGGAACTAAACTGGTCAGCAACCCCCTTGGACCTAAACGTAGCGCTGACCCTACGACCAAGGATGCTCCACTCAAAGTGATTCGGGGAGGTTCGTTCTTGTGCAGTGAAAGTTACTGTTCAGGGTATCGGGTATCCACCCGGATGAAATCGGCACCTTGCACGGGGTCTGAGCATATAGGGTTTCGTTGCGTACGGAATTGAGAAATTGGGTGTGGCCGATTTTGTCCTACTTTATCCGATTTTGTCTCTGCTGCGTTTGGTTCCTAGCTTATATCTTTGTGAAACTCAATTTTAGCCTTAAGTGCAAAATGGGTGATTGTTGATTTTATCACTAAATTTAAAACTATAGTTATGAAAAGTATTCGAAAAATTGCTGGGAAGGTTACTGCGTTGGCGGTGGCGATTACGACCTCAGTAGCGTTGTTGAGTCCATATGATGCTAATGCGACAAGTGGAATTGGCGTAGGTGGCGGGTCTGCAAAGTGTGGATGGTTGCCAAGTAGCGCGACCTGCCAAAAAAAAACAACTACAACTAGCGCTGGAGGTGGAAGCGGCCAGTTCACTTGGCCCTGGAGCGCAGGGGGTTCTGGAAATAAGACATCAACTACTACTACCGAAACGATGTACAAATCAATTTGTCCCCCTGGTAATGGTAGAACCTGCGATTTTTCGGATCCTTGTAATAATGTATATACCTCCTATGCGTGCAATCCTGACTGTTCAATAAAGGTGAAGTGAAAGTTTATACCTCACTGCGTGAGAATTTGTGCAAATGAGATTCGAGAACCCCTATTTTAGCGAGCTTGACAATTTCAAATTCACAAAACCTGACGCAGTGAAGTATAGTACACTTGAGAGGCTTTTTAAATCAAAATATTCTACTGTTCTATTTTCATATACTGAGCACTGCCAGGTTTTGAGCATAGTTTATGGCGCTAATGCACAAAAATTGGCGAGACGAAGTATAACATTATACCAAGTGGATTCAGGCTTTGAACAAATCGTGCCAGCAGAATCCTCATGAAATCTGAGGTTTCAAAATTCATTTGCATAAAACCTGAATTCCACCTGGTATAGTTTCAACATTTAATACATAAAGAGATAAACTCTTAACTTTTTACATTTTTTAAATTTCATAACCATATAAGTTTCTTATGAAAAAATTTAAGTTGGTTTTGCTTCTGTTGATTCCAATAATCAATAGTTGTATTAAGAACTCCAAGTCCATTAAACCATTTGAAATAACCATTGACAATCGAAATATATCAAATTTTGATTATGTTGACAAAATGGTTGATAGTTTTGATATTGTGCCATTACAAACAAATTCAAGTAGCATAGTATCTGACTGGGCCGATGACCTCATCGTTGAAAAAAAACGCATTTTTGTTGCTGATTTTTCCTTAAATAAGATTTCTATCTTTGACGAGCGAGGAAAATTTATTAATAAAATTTTACCCTCTGGAGACGGCCCTGGAGAATACACAGGTTTTCAGTCAATGATTTTCAATGATTTTAACAGAGAGCTTGAATTATTTTCTGGTTTTCAAAGGAAGTTATTAATATATAATGAAAATGGAATTTTCCTCAGAGAAGAGCCTCAAAATCTGCTTTTCCAATCTAAAAAATACCTTACCCAGGATATCTGCGTTTATTATTGCCATGTTCCTAATTCAGAAATATTAAATCAGGAAAAATCTTATAAGATAGTTTACCAAAACAAAAGCTCAAATAAGGTGCAATATTATTGCTCGATCTCTGATTTTGAATTAAACCTCGGCCCACTTTTTATAACTAGCCATTTTAATAAAATAAAAGACTCCTTAGTTTGGTTCGAGCCTTTTAATAACAACATTAAGACTATAACAAAAAATGGTGTCACTGATAGATATTTTCTAAAATTCACTAAGAATCAAATACCCACTGATTATTGGGACAAAAGAAATAAATACAAAATGATGTTAGATGCAGCTCAAAACCAAAACTTCCCATTTCTAAGTGATTTTTTCTTTGAGAATAATAGATACATTGTTTTTATTTATGACTATAACAAAATAAACCATTTATTCATTTATGATAAAATGTTAAAAAAACCTATCTTCAATGCTAATCAACCGCTGATCAACAAATGGAAATTACCCCTTACAATGCCAAGGAGTGTAAATAGTGAAAGTTTATTATTTTTTATTCCTGCATCAGATTTTAAAAATCTAATAAAATACCATATTGATAAAAAATTCTTACCCAAGCAATTTCTGTTTATTGATGAAAAACTAAAAATCGAAGATAATCCAATTATTTTAAAAATTTTTCTAAAATAGCGCCAATGAAAATTTCTTTAACATGACTATAGGTAAACCCCATAGCCCTATGTTGCTGCTAATTATTTTCAAGGTAAAAAAACCAATACATTATTTTATTCAAAAAAAATTTAAACATGAATCAATTCGGTAGATTGATAGTTATTTTGACATTTGTGAATTTAGGTATTCTAGCTTTTTCTTTCTTTTCCAAAAAGGAAGAATACTCAATACAACCAGAAAGCAATAAAAACAACGAAATGTACCTATTGCAGAAAATATCATATAATAACGCATTGTTGGATGATGGCGTATATGTAAGAACCAAAAACTGGAAACGGTCTGACCCAATATTGGTGCTGAGGTTTTCATTTCGAAACTGCGAGCAATGTAAAGTTAGTGCACTCTTCGAAATGGAAAAAGTTTCAAAATCTATGAACCATGGGCAATTCAAAGTTCTAGGTTCATTTATGAATGAAAAAGATTTTCTCGTATTTAAGCAAAATGAAAAGCGTTTCTCCTTTCCTATTGAAAATGTACCTGAAAATATATTTGGTCTGGCGAATGAGCAAAGTGCGGCATATCCCTTTTTTTTCGTACTATTTCCCGACGGAACGGCTCGTCACGTCTTTATTCCAATGAAAGAAGATGTAGAAAGAACCCGCCGCTACCTAGAAATCATCCGCCAAAAATATTTCATACAAGACAACCCCGAGTCAAAATGAAGCCTGTGCATTTATTTTGGACTCCCAAAAACTGCAATCTCTCCTTCCTCCAAATGGGCTGGTTGCACCTGCGTTACCACCTGTTCAGTTGGGTGCTCAGCGCGCATAGCATCCGAAAATTCTATCCCCAATTGGAACTCATCACTGATGATTTTGGGGCAGAAATTCTGGTGAACGAATTGCAACTACCCTACACCCATGTCCGCAAAGATTACCAAGGGTTGGATCTGGGCTATCCAGACCGCATCTGGGCGACCAAAAAAATGTACGGCTATACCCTGCACGATGAGCCTTTTATTAATTTTGATGAGGATGTCTTCCTTTGGGAAGCCTTGCCCAAGGCGATGTTTGAAGCACCGCTTTGTGCCCAAAACATTGAAGTAGAGGTGCCATTTTATTGGTCTGCTTTAAGGGATGTTCAACTCCACTTTAAACATCAACCCGCAATCCTTAAAAAAATATTGGCGCACAAAAGCCCATTAATCGCTTCTAATGCAGGTATCTTAGGCGCCAATCATCTGGAATTTATCCAACAATACGTACAATTCGGTTTTGACTTTTTGAACCAAAATCTGAATAAACTCAGCAAAGTCAACCAGGGCAACCAAAACATCATCATCGAGCAGTTGTTTTTTTATGAGTTGGCGCGTGAACAAGGTATTCCCATTGCCCATTTAATCGAGGAGCCCACTACTTCGCGGCAATTTCCTCACCTGACTCATTTTACGGCTTTACCTGGGCGTTGTACCTACATCCACATCATGGGCGGAAAAAAGTACCCCACCACCTGTGAGCAACTGGAGCAAAGAGTGCGGATAGAGTACCCCGATGCGTATTATCGAGTATTGAATTTGATCCGCAAGCATGATTTAGAAACCAATACCTTCTTTTTTAGCCCTGCTGAGGAAAAACAGGCTCTGCGGGAGGCTGATCAAAAAACGGAAGCACCCCAGAATCTCAAAAAATGGGAAGATTGCTTTGTGCGAACAATTGATGTACTGAAAGAACTAAAACTTCACACCCACATCAAAACAGTTGGCTCCGCGCAACAATTTGATGAGACCGTACAACAACTCATTGCCACGGAGTCCAAACTGTGTGATCGGGCTAAACGTGTGCTGGGAGAGGTGCTGACTTTTGAAAATGACCTACGGATTTGGATGCAAAACCTACCCCCAGTATCTTATGTCGAAGCGCACAAGCGACAAAATGCGCAAATCCTTGACCAAATATTGAGACTTCCCCCTAAGGAGCGCAACCAATACAAAGTGCATTTGAATCCTCACGCTTTTGTGTGGGATTGTGAATGGAACTGGGCAGAGAAACAGGAGTTTAAGCAGCAAGTGGAAAATACGACTCCATATCGGCATAATTTGAAGCAAGACCCCGCCTATTTTAGGGTCTTAGCATTCATCTATCCACAGCAAAATACGATGAGAGAGTACCTTGCTGACCCCATGTCGATCTTAATATTGGATGCCCTGGAGGAGGGGCAAGCGATGAGCATCGGCACAGTATTGGATAAAGCATTCTCCATGGCCAAACAACTTCAAGCTAATATCGAACATGCTTATCGGGAAGCTTTGTTGGATAAACTAACCTTTTTAACTTACCAGTGGATTCTTATCGTTGAGAATGACAAGACATCCGAAATAATTTAAAACCAACGCCAGAACATGAGTATTACTGTTTTTTTCAGCGTTTTTCTTTTAGGGTTAATGATGGGGATAGGCATTACCGTGTTTGCTCAGGAGCCACCAAGCTTTTATAAAAGATAAACAAACATGGCTGGCACCCTTTCCCCCACCCGCATCCTCCTTTTTTGCCTAAGTCTAGCCTTGCCAGCCTTATTCATTCTTCCGTATTTGCGGGTGGATCTACTCCCTGCTGCCCCGGATACTACTTTTCAAATTCAGGTACAATTGCCCAATACCTCCCCTTTTGGGATGGAAAGGAGTGTGATCGCCCCGCTTGAAAATGCCTTGTCGGCCATCAGTGGTTTAAAAAACATTCGTTCGGAGTCTCAGTATTCCCTGGGCAACATTTTTCTTGAATTTGGCCGCAAAGAGGACATGGGTGCGCGTCGTTTTGAAGTGTCTAGCATCCTGCGTAGCGTATACCCCAAATTACCAGTGGGCACGTCCTACCCTCAGATCAATGGAGGCAACAATACTGCGCAACAGGACGCAAGCCCCAGTCTGATTTACTCCATCGAAGGCGCAGGAAATGCGGCACAAGTTCGGGCACAGGCTGAGGCTTTTTTCCGGCAAGCCCTGCTGCAAGAGGAAAAGGTTGTTGATCTGGTCTTTCAAGGCGGGCAAACGGAACAAGTGGCGATTGAGTTTGACCCAGAGCTGTTGAAAGTTTATGCACTCAATGTAGCCGATATAGAACAGGCCATTCAACAATCCTTTGGCAATTTTTTCCCTGGCTCAAGCCGGGATGCTTTGGGCAGAACCCTTTTCGTGCACTCCTTACCCAGGGAAATCAGCCTCCAGGCCATTGAAAATACCTTCATCAAAAACCAAGCTGGGTTTCCACTGCGACTCAGGCAGGTAGCTAAATTACGCCGCGAATGGGCAACTCCCGATCACTATTTTCGCATCAATGGTAAAAATGCAGTGAATGCTTATGTGTACCTGGCACCTGATTGCAACAAAGCCTACGAGGCCAAACGCATTCAGGACTATTTGCTGCCAGCAATCAAAACACACAAAACCTTAGAGATTCGATTGGTAGAAGACCGCACCCAGTTTGTGCGCGAAGAATTGAGCAAGAGTTGGATTCGGGCCTCAGCTTCTTTGTTGATCCTGCTGTTGTTGCTGCTCCTGACTTATCGGCAATGGCGGCTGGTGTTGATTTTAGTGTTTTGTTTGGCCGTCAATCTGGCTTTTACTTTGCTGGCGAGTTGGGCCTTTGCGGTGGAGTGGCATACTTATACTCTGGCTGGTTTGAGTGTAGCCTTTGGCCTGATGATCGACAATGCCATTGTGATGCTCGATTCTTATCGGCGCAAGCTGAATCGACGTATTTTCACAGCCTTATTGGGCGCTACTCTTACTACTGCCGCAGCTTTATTGTTGGTATTTTTTCTACCCATTGAGCAGCAGCGCGATTTGATCGATTTTGCCATCATTATTGTGATCAGTTTGTTCACCTCTTTGCTCAGCGTACTATTTTTGGTTCCTGCCTCTTATGATTTGTGGGTAGGTAAACCGACTCAGCGATCAACAAGGTCGATAGGCTTGAAGAAGGGGAGGCGTATACTTACCAGACTTTATGTATACGCAGCAGGCATTCGTTTTTTAAGCCGCTGGCGGGTGCCCTTTTATCTATGCCTGGCTTTATTATTTGGGTTCCCGATATTCCTATTACCTGTTGAAACCGCCTCTAATGCCTGGTATTTGCAGTGGCTCAATTCTGGTACTTTCCAACGTGAACTTCGTCCGCACGTCGAGTTTTGGTTGGGGGGGACCCTGCGCCTGTTCGCTGCAAACTTTAATGAAGAGCGCTACTACCGCCAAACCGAAGCCACGGCATTGTACATCCGAGCGGAGCTGCCACATGGGCATACGCTGGAACAGATGAACAGTCTGATAGCGCATTTTGAGCGTTTTTTAAGCCAACAAAAAGGGATTCAGACATTCAGCGCCAACATCAATTCTGGCCGATTTGGTGACCTCGAAATCCGTTTCACCAAAGCAGGAGAACAAAGCGCATTGCCACTCAGTTTGCAAACCAGAGTCCAGGAACTCGCCCAGAGATTCAGCGGGGTGCAGTGGAACATCTTTGGCAAGGGAGAAGGTTTTAGCAACAATCTCTTTATGGAAAACCATGCCAGTGCCAGACTCATCATGCGTGGGTACGACTACCTGGAGCTCGGTCGGCAAGCCGAAAAACTCGGGCAAGAGTTGGCCAAAAACATGCGCGTACAAAACATTGAACTGGATCAAAATCTCAATTATTTTGACCGCCCCTTACCCGAAATGTACCTGAACCTGGATGTAGCCAAAGTAGCTGAACGCAAGACCGGCGTAGCAGATTTGCTCGGTACTGTACAACAAAGAGCTGACCCAAGGTTTTTGACCTTCCAAAGTGAAAAAGAACAACTCCAGGCCGTGCTCCGGGCTCGTGGTAGTGAACAATTCAACGTTTATCGTTTGCTCAATGAGCCCATCAACACATCCAATGGTTCCAACTTGCAGCTCAAGGAACTGGGCAACATGGAGCTTCGCCAATCCAGTAGCACCATCCACCGCGAAAACCGACAATACTTGCGGCTGGTGGCTTATGAATATGTCGGATCTTATGATTTAGCAAGGCAATTGCATGAACAGGTCATCCGAAAAATGAACCGCGAAATGCCTTTGGGGTATTCCGTTGAAAGTGATCAAGGCAGTGTGCTGGAACCAACCAAGCGCCAGTTTTACCTTCTGCTGATTCTACTCGCTGTCAATTTTTTTATTTGCGCCATTTTATTTGAACACCTATGGCAGCCTTTTTTCATCATTCTTACGGTTCTTGTCTCATTCATTGGTGTTTTTTTAACGTTTGCCTGGGGAGAATTTACTTTTGATCAGGGAGGTTTTGCAGCTTTTGTTATGCTAGGTGGAATCGTGGTAAACGCCTCCATTTTTATCATCAATGACCTGAACAATGCCAAAAGCCGCAGCTCCAATTTTCCCAACACCTTGATTAAAGTGCTTTATCGTCGCTCGGGTACCATATTATTGACCATCGTTTCGACAATCTGTGGCTTCGTCCCATTTTTGTACGAAGGCCCCGAAACGCCATTCTGGTTTGCCCTGGCAGTGGGTACAATTGGGGGCTTAGTGATGTCTATTTTTGCAGTATTTATTGTGCTTCCGGTTTTATTAGGGGCGAAAAAAAATAAGCGCTTCATTTTGCCAAAGGATTAGATAAGTAAACGGTTCATTTTAAGTTTCTTATCTAATCCTTTGGCTCAGAAAAAATGAAGCACTTATTTTTGCCCCACTACTTGTGGAAGAAAAAAATGAAGGCATGAAAAAATTATGTTGGATCATCCCTTTGATCCTTGGCCTAATGAGTTGTGGTAAAAAACAAGGTGCTCCATTAGAGGATGGACCTCAAAGCTCCTTTGCCTCAGCAGGTAAAACCGATACGCTGAAGGTTGCAACCGAAATTGCCGAAAAGCGGACTTTCAATTACCCCGTACAAGCAAGTGGAAAAATAAAAGCCACCTACGAAGAATTGATCCTGGCTCAAAACGGTGGCCTATTGCAGTTTTGCAAAGGCCAAAATGGGCTCCGGGTGAAACAAAATGAGGTCATCGCTACATTTGAGACCAGCGATTTGGCTTTGCGTAAAGAGCGTATCCTAATTCAAAAATTCAATGCCGAAAAAGAATACGAAAGTCAACTCTTGGGCTACGAAAGTTTGCTCAAGGAAAAAACCGCCCAGGAAGCGGAAACTGTCCGCCAAAAGCTGAAAGCATCCAGTGGATTGTTGGCATTGGAACTTGATCTAAAAGAATTGGAGCGAGAGTTGTCACGCAGCAGCCTTAAAGCGCCTATTGACGGCATTTTGGCACAAGTGCAAATCCAAAAAGGAATGACTATCCGCGCAGGGCAGGAGCTGTATCGAATCTATAGCGCTGATGATTTGTACCTGGAGGCGAAAGTGTTGGAATCTGATTTGCCTTTATTGAAACTTGGGCAAGCTGCAGTACTTAAAAGTGTGGCCAGCCCCAATAGCACTTACAATGCTCGTTTATCCAGCATAGATCCAATCGTGGATGAACACGGATTAATCAATGTCCAACTCAAAATACAGCTTCCACGCAATTTGCTGCTAGGGATGAATGCCAGTGCAGAAATAAAAGTACCGCAAAAACGTGGGATTATCGTACCCCGCAGCGCAGTGGTGTTGCGTAACAACCGGCCAGTTGTATTTACCTGGGAAGAGGGGCTAGCCAAATGGAATTATGTGACTACTGGCACGGAGAATGGCGAATCCATGGAAATAATGGAAGGCATCAAATCAGGCAGTGAAATCATTGTCACCAACAACATCCAATTGGCGCATAACGCTCCGGTAAAAAAACTATAAATCCATGCCCACACACTTTAACTCTTCAACTTTTCAACCCTTCACCTGCAAATGATCAGATACTTGCTTCAACGCCCTATTGCGGTTTTGCTGAGTTTTATTGTCTTGTGCATTTTCGGGCTAATTGCTTTGAATTTGTTGCCCATTTCCCTTCTTCCTGATGTAGATGTACCGCAAATTGTAGTGAAAGTAACTTATCCCAATACGGCGTCGGAAGCACTCGAAGCTGAAATCATTCGCCCTCTGCGGGAGACATTGGCTGGAATATCCGGGCTAAAAGACATCGAAAGCCGGAGCAGCAACCACCGTGGTATTCTTTATCTTGTTTTTGAGTATGGCACCAAAATGGATTTGGCCTACATTGAGGTCAATGAACGGATCGATCGCCTTTCTGCACAGTTTCCCCGTGACATGCCCCGGCCTGAAACGACCCGCATCAACACCTCTGACATTCCCATTGTACGCTTACAGGTCATCCCCAAAATCCAGGAAGATTTTGTACAAGTATCTGATTTGGCGCAGCAACTCATAAAGCGGCGATTGGAGCAACTGGAGGGTGTTTCTATTGTTGACTTGAATGGTACCCAGGAACAAAGCATCGTGATCGAACCGCGCCAGGATTTACTGCATGCCTTGCAGGTGCAGGAGCTCGATCTGTCTCAAGCCATTCAATCTGCTAATCGGGATTTTGGCGGATTGAGCGTCCGGGACGGGAATTATCAATATTTTGTAAAAGTGAGCAATGGCTTTGAAAGTGCTGCGGATATTGGACGAATTCCCGTCAGAACGGCCTCTGGCTTATCCATCCCATTAGCGAAGTTGGCGGGCATTCGGACCATTTCAGAAGCACCTTCTGGTTATCATTTGTACAATGGTCAAGCGGCCATAGCCATCACCATTCAAAAACAGGCCAGTTCACGCATGAATGAATTGGTGCCCCGCGTTCAGGCGCTGGTGCAACAATTTGAAAAAGATTACCCTCAGGCTAGCTTTGCCCTCACCCAAGATCAGACTTACCTCCTAAATGCAGGTATTGACAACCTCCAGCAAGATTTAATTTATGGAGGCATTCTTGCGGTTTTGGTCTTGTTTCTGTTCCTGGGCAATTACGCATCCTCTACCCTGATGAGCATCAATATCCCACTTTCCCTCATCATTACCTTTGCATTGTTTTACGCCTTGGATATCTCCCTGAACATCATTTCGCTTTCGGGTTTAGCCTTAGGCATTGGCATGTTGATAGACAACTCGATCATTGTATTGGACAGCATTACCCGTAAGCGGCGTTCGGGAGCGCCT
Source organism: Haliscomenobacter sp. (assembly GCF_040403615.1). Taxonomy (NCBI): domain Bacteria; kingdom Pseudomonadati; phylum Bacteroidota; class Saprospiria; order Saprospirales; family Haliscomenobacteraceae; genus Haliscomenobacter; species Haliscomenobacter sp. The sequence goes on from NZ_JBBAKG010000119.1 coordinate 12,645, forward strand.
ATGCTGGAGAGCTGTGAGGTAGGGGTAAAAGAGGTGGTGACACCCGTATTGAGTCAGGTTTTAACCACCGTGGCCGTATATGCACCGCTCATTTTAATACCAGGACTGGCAGGCTTGTTGGTATACGACCAAGCCATTGCTTTGACAATTTCCTTGGGTGTTTCGTTGCTGGTCGCATTTGTTTTGTCTCCGGTATTATACAAACTTTTTTTAGGCAACCAGCCCCAAAACATCAAGGAGGATACACGGTTCTATCTTTGGGTACTGGCTGGCTATCACCGAATGATTCGATTCATTTTTCGGCACAAGGTCTTGTTTTTGTGCCTCTCCTGTCTGTTTGCATTGACCTCGATTTGGTTGTTGCCGCGCATTCCCATCGCTAATTTGCCTACAATTGAAAAAAGAGAATCACTATTAAAAATAGATTGGCAAACTGCAATTTCGGTTGAAGAAAATTTGCGTAGAATTCAGTCACTAGATCGAGAATTGTCGAAAACAGCCGTTGTTCGGGAAGCAGAAATCGGCATCCAACAGTTTCTACTCCAAACTGAAGACCAAACCATTCAGCAGGCCCAAGTTTATTATGCCACTAAAGGACAAGTAGAAAAAACCCAACTAGATCAGGCCGTTCAAAAGTGGTTCCAACAAAACCACCCAGCAGCTAATATCCTGCTTGAAGACGCCAATAATGCTTTCTCTCAGTTGTTCAACGTCAAACAGTCCCATTTCGAAATCAAACTTCGCCCCAGTAATGGCCTTTTCAATACCCCCAATTTTTCTGGGTTGAAGGCTAGTTTACCCTCTTTTCCTTATAAAAACGTGGAGTTGGGTTTAGGCACGGCACATGAGCCGGGGATCAGGCTTTGGATTGATGTAGAAAAAATGGCCCTTTACGAAGTGGAATGGAATACACTGCAGGAAAAGTTTCGCCGCCTATTTGGGCGTTATCCGATTACTGAGCTGAGGAAATTTAGTGGCGTTCAACAATTGCATTTCAACATGGATCAGCGGAGTATTGAAGCGCTACTGCGAGAATCGATCTCGACCAGCCAAGGAAATCAGGTGAACTTGTGGGCCTTCGTCTCCCATCAAATGGATCAGGCACCGAAGTACATCACTGCCGATAAATCTGGTTCATATTTTTCCCTTACGCTTGATCAACGTACACCCAATTTGGGAAAAGCTCAAACAAAAATCTTGCAATGGGCAAAGCAATCAGGATTCACTGCGCGATTTAGTGGCACCTATTTTGAAGGGCGTCAAAATGCTTTCACACTCCTCAAGATTTTCTTGATTTCTATACTGTTGTTGTACTTCATTTTAGCCATACAGTTCGAAAACCTGACTCAGCCGATTTTAGTCATGTTGACCATTCCATTAGGCGTAGCAGGAGCGCTGTTTTTACTTTATGTTCAGCAAGGATCACTGGATGTGATGGCTGCCATTGGATTTGTGGTGGTTCTGGGCATTATCGTAGACGATCCCATTTTGAAAGTAGAAGTGATTAACCGCTTATTCAGACAGTATCAGGCGGAAGGCATGGGCAGAATTCAAGCTTTAGACAGGGCCATCCATGATGCTGGAGACATTTGTTTGAAGCCATTGTTAATGACTTCACTCACGACCAGTTTGGCGTTGGTACCCGTGTTGTTTACCCCTGGAATAGGTTCTGATTTGCAAAAAACAATGGTGTTTGTCATTATTGGAGGACTAACCATTGGCACCTTTTTTACCACTTGGTTCATTCCTCTGGCTTATTGGTTTATGACAAAAAAAAAGTGACCATGAAAAATACGGTTGTTCTTTTCTTTTCCTTACTGTTTTCCAACTTCCTTTGGTCCCAAACTGAACTAAGCCTGGAGGAAGCTATTCGTATAGCCAAGTCAAAATCAGTGGCTGCCAGGTTGGCGGAGAATATCCGGGAAAACAAACAGTTCGTCTACCAAACTTTTTTAGCTGATTTAAAACCTCAATTATCGCTCAATGCCAGCCTACCAAGTTATAGTCGAGATTTTTTGGAAGTGCGCCAGCCCGATGGTAGTGTTCGGTTTATCTCACGTACCCAAAATACTTCCCAACTTGGCTTGAGCCTTTTCCAAAACATCCCCTTGACTGGAGGGCAATTGTCCATTTATTCCGATTTAACGCGTTTTGATGATTTTGAACAAAATTTTTCGGCATACAATGGTAGCCCATTAAGCATTCGCTACGTTCAGCCCTTGTTTGCTTTTAACCCTTATAAATGGAATCGGAGCATTGAAAAGTTGAAATATGAAGAATCTCGCAAGGAATATAAATTTCAAATGGAAGACCTTTCCTTACAGGTAGTTTCTTTGTTTTTCAATGTAATTGATGCGCAAGAGGAAATTAAAATAGCACAAACTAACTTGAGCAACAACCAACTCATCAAAAGTATAGAAGAAAAACGGATAATCCTCGGAACCACCTCTCAGGAAAAGTTACTACAAATTGAAATTCAGGTGCTACGTGCACAACAAGCTTTTAAAGCGGCTAGCGCTACCCTAAAAACCGCCATGCTCAACTTAAATATCCTGCTTGGCACCCAAGATGACCAAGTATTGAAATTGTACCCACCAACCCAATTGATGTTTGGTCCAAAAATTGATGAAGCCGTAGCACAACGGGAAGCCTTGGAAAACCGCCCTGAATTTATTGCCTACCAAAGAAGAAGATTGGAATCAGATCGAGATATTGACGAGGCCCGAAAATCGCGCAATCAAGCCTCAATTCAAGCAGTATTGGGATTTAATGGTGCTGGTGAAAAATTGAGCGATGTTGTAAATCCCATCAAAGATCAGCAACGGCTGAGCGTCGGCATCAATGTGCCCATCATAGACTGGGGCAGGAGCAAGAACAGAATAGGTATTGCTGAAGCGAATCAAAAAGTAGTAGCATACACCATTGAACAAGAAGAGAACAACCTGCGCAGGGAAGTTCTAAACCTTTGTGGCAATTTACAATTGTTGGAAGACAACATTCAGCTAGCTCAAAAAACGGATGAAATCGGCTTAAAAAGATACCAACTTGCACTAGAACAGTACCAGTTAGGTAAATTGACCATTACTGATCTCAATCTTGCTTTGAGCGAAAAAGATGAAGCCAAAAGAACTTACCTCACTGCCTTGAGGCAATTTTGGGAGGCCTATTTTCAGTTGAGAAAACTAACCTTGTTTGATTTTCTACTGGGATCGAAACTTTGATGCCAGGTGTTGCAAAATCAGATAATTCCCGCATAAGCAGTGAATAAAAATTCAAAACCAGACTGGATTTAGGAACGCCCGCTTACAATAGCTGTTGATCCAAGTCCCCCTAAATAGAACAGAGGTTGGAGATTCAAAGAACCCCCCCAACCTTAGTCTGACGCAAAAAATTACTTCCCGATTTTTTTTTAGGCT
>NZ_JBBAKG010000120.1:0-5247 GCF_040403615.1 Haliscomenobacter sp.
TCCGGAAAAACCAGCCAGACCCAATGCCCAAAACGATTGGCTACAAGGCTATTGCTATCAATTCTGGCGTTGCCAGCACAATGCTTACCGCGGTGACGGGGCTTTTGGTCAGTACACGATCGTCATGCCCGAGCAAGATGCAGTATTGGCCATCACCAGCGAAAGTCCCAACATGCAAGACCAACTGGATTTGGTTTGGGAATACATCTTGCCCGCATTTGACCCGCCGAATGCGCAAAGCAATACTGCTGGAGTATTAAAATCCAAAACCACAAGTTTGGCTTTACCCATGCCCAAAAGCAGCATCCAATCCAGTTGGGTAAAAAAAGCATCCAAGCGCATCTATCAATTGGAGGGCAATGAAATGCAGCTTAAGACTTTACGCCTGAGTTTTTCCAAAGGATTGTGCATGCTTGATTGGGAAGGAGAAAAAGAGAATTACCAAATTCCCTGCGGCATTGGCACCTGGAAAGCTGGCGAGACTACTTTCCCTGGCAACGATTTGCTGCCCAAATCCGTCTCTCGGTCCAGTGGGGTTCGACTCAAAAAAACGGTAGCCTGCGGAATCTGGAAAGACGAGAACACCTTTGAAATGACCTGGCGCTACATCGAAAGTCCACATCACGATGTGGTGACCTGCAAGCTTTCCGACGCTGGTATTCAGGTCACTTTTGCCAATAGCCGCGTGAGGCTCAATGCCACCAACAAAGACCTCAGGCCTGTTTTAAAAGGAAAAATGGCCTGAATTTTTCACCAGGAGCAAGCGCTCCACATTGTAAAATCGATATGTACCATTCAAAATTTCGACAATACTTTTTTTTACCCCTTGGTCTGGTCTTACTCTTAGTGCAGCAGGGTTTACCAATTTTTCAGAAGGACAATCCGCACCTTGTCCTTCAGGAAAAAAATAGGTCAAAAGCCCCCTGGCGCAATTTGCTCAACGGTATCGATTTGAGCGGCTGGGATGTTTATATTGGTCAACCATTTTCTGACAAAGGGGAACTTCAAAAGGAGACTCCAGCGCCGGGTTTAAACAATGATCCTCAGAAGGTTTTCAGTGTAGTAACTGAAGATGAGCAAAGTGCGTTGCACATTACCGGCCAGCATTTTGGTGGAGTATCTACCCGTGACGAATTTGAAAACTACCATTTGCAATTGCAATTCAAGTGGGGCAAATTGAAATGGGCACCTAAACTAAATGCAAAAATGGACAGTGGTGTACTCTATCATGCCAATGGGAAACATGGTGCTGATGGTGGCTTTTGGATGCAATCACAAGAATATCAGGTACAAGAAGGCGATTGTGGAGACTACTGGGGGGTAGCGGGGGGAACTTTTGATGTTTTGGCCAAAAAGCAAAGTGAAAAAGAGTGGGTTTATGACCCCAATGGAACCTTATTGACCTTTTCAGAAAAAAGTCCCCAAGGCAGACATTGTATTAGGGCTGCCAATTGCGAAAAACCTGCGGGCGAATGGAACACCATCGACATCTATTGTCTAGCTGGAACCGCAGTGCATATGATCAATGGAAAAGTAAACATGGTCTTGCGCCATTCTCAACGCCTTGTAGGCAGTGGTTCAGAACCCTTGACCAAAGGAAAAATTCAAATTCAGTCCGAAGGAGCAGAAGTATATTACCGCAACATCCGCATCCGTCCGATTGATAAAATACCTGCGAAACTTTTGAAATAAAGCTTCTTTTTAAAACCATTACCATGCACAGACGCAAATCCATTCAAAACATCGCACTCCTAGCCGGAGGACTTATCGCACTACCGAATTGGGCCAAAGCCTGGTCGCTGGACAGTTTACCCATGGTGGGCAAGTCGCTGAATTCAGCTGCTGAAAATACCCTGGCGCTGATAATTGAAACCATCATCCCTGAATCGGATACCAAAGGTGCCAAATCGCTGGGTGTACCCGCCTTTGTCAATACCATGCTGGCCGATTGTTACGAGAAAAAAGTGATAGAGAATGTGGAAAAAGGTCTGGCTGTGGTAGAAAAACTGGCTATTGAGCGTTACCAGAAAAGCTTTGCCAACCTCACTACGCTACAAAAAGAGCAATTATTGCTGAGCCTTGAAAAGGAGACAGACTCCAACCTGAAAGATTTTTACAGCCTGATCAAAAACCTCACGATACAGGGGTATACCAGTTCGGAGTATGTACAAACCACTTTTTTGAAGTACGAAATGGCGCCAGGGCATTACTATGGTTGTGTATCGATTTGAGCATTGAATGCTCTACAACTTCGTATTTCAACTTTCAACGCTTCAACTTTTCAACTGAAATGGCAAATATCTCCATCGACGCAATCAAAAAGAACACCTACGATGCAATTGTGATTGGCTCGGGCATCAGTGGGGGCTGGGCGGCCAAAGAACTCTGTGAAAATAGCCTCAAAACCCTGGTACTCGAACGGGGCCGGGACGTCAAACACATCGAAGATTACCCAACTGCCAACAAACACCCCTGGGAATTTGAACACCGCGGCCAGGTTCCCCTGGCGGTACGCGAAGCATACGGTTCCATCCGCAGTTTTATGCGGGAAGAAACCCTGCACTGGGCCATCAAACCCGACGAACAACCTTTTGTGCAAGAAAAACCCTTTTCCTGGACGCGAGGTTATCATGTTGGTGGCAAGTCGCTGCTCTGGGCCCGTCAAACCCAACGTTGGAGCGATTTCGATTTTGAAGGCCCTGCCCGTGATGGGTATGCCGTGGATTGGCCGATCCGCTACGCCGATATTGCGCCTTGGTACAGCCATGTCGAGAAATTCGCTGGCATTTCGGGCAATAAAGATGGTCTACCACACCTGCCCGATGGCGAGTTTTTGCCCCCCATTGAATTGAACTGTGTAGAACAGCACCTGCAAGGGGTACTGGCCCAAAACTATACCGATCGGCAACTGATCCAGGGGCGTTGCGCGCACCTTACCAGCCCACAAGCTGTTCATTTGCAACAAGGCAGAGGAAAATGCCAGCACCGCAACCTCTGCAATCGAGGCTGTCCTTTGGGTGGTTATTTTAGTGCCAATGCCTCTACCCTACCTGCGGCGGCAAAAACCGGAAAAATGACCTTGCGGCCTCATTCCGTAGTCCATTCTATCATTTTCGATGCAAAAAAAAGCAAAGCCAGTGGCGTACGCGTTGTAGACGCCAATACGGGAGAAATGATCGAGTATTTCGCCAAAATTATCTTTGTAAATGCTGGCGCAGTAAACAGCAACCTAATTTTGCTCAACTCTCTTTCAACCCAGTTTCCCACAGGATTGGGCAATGACAGTGGGCTACTCGGAAAATATTTCGCCTGCCACAACTACCGGGGCAAAGCAAGCGCACAGGTAGAAGGCTTTCAGGATAAAACCACTTCGGGTAAAAATCCCAGCAACGGGTACATTCCGCGTTTCCGCAATGTGCAAAAGCAGGAAATGGATTTTCTACGCGGCTATTCAATCGGGGTTGGAGCTGGACGTTGGTCAGGCAGCAACCGCGAAGGAATTGGGGAAGACCTGAAAAATCAACTCCTTCACCCTGCCTTGGGCAATTGGGGCATTAGTGCCTGGATGCAAGGAGAAACTGTTCCCATCGAATCAAACCACCTGCGCTTGCATACCGAACTCAAGGATAAATACGGCATCCCCCAGTTGATCACCTCCGTAGCCTGGACGGAAAACGACGACAAAATGGTCAAGGACTTTCAGGAGCAGGTGGAAGAAATGTTTACCAAAGCTGGTTTCAAAAACATCAATGCAAATGATTCCCATTCAAATCCAGGTTCTGATATTCACGAAATGGGGGGCGTGCGCATGGGTAAGGATCCGAAAACCTCGCTGCTCAACGAATGGAACCAGCTGCATTCCTGCAAAAACGTTTTTGTGAGCGACGGTGCGTGCATGACTTCTACTGGCACTCAAAATCCGTCTTTGACTTATATGGCCATCACTGCGCGGGCGGCCAACTATGCAGTATCCGCCTTGAAAAAGCGAATTTTATAACCTGAATTTTTCACTCTGAAAATACTTTTAACATGAAAAAATACTTGTTTTTACTGCTTGGTTTGCTCTGTTTGAGCGACATGCAAGGCCAAAAATCGCTGTACAAATATCCCATTGGCGCTCAGGCCTATACTTTTCGCCGCAGCTTTCCCATCAATGCCATTTCCACTTTGGATTCCATCCAGATGATGGGCATTACGGAGATTGAAGGCGGAGCGCCAAAAGGCATGAGCCCAGAACAATTTCGGAAACTTTGCGCCGAACGGGGCATCAGCATCCCTTCAACCGGAGCGGGCTATGAGCAATTGGTCAAAGATCCGATGGAAATTGTCAAAACGGCCAAGATCCTGGGATCTACCTACGTGATGTGCGCCTGGATTCCTCACAAAGGCAACACCTTTACGCTGGAGGATGCCAAAAAGGCGGTTGAGGTGTTCAACAGTGCTGGCAAGATCCTGAAAGAAAACGGCATTACGTTTTGCTACCACGATCACGGTTACGAATTCCAACCCTATGAAGATGGAACTTTGTTTGATTACCTGATCAAAAACACCAATCCTGCTTACGTGTCTTTTGAGATGGATGTGCTCTGGACTTTGCATGGCGGCGGCGATCCAGTGTCTTTACTCAAAAAATACAAAGGCCGCTGGAAATTGATGCACCTCAAGGATCTGCGAAAAGGGGTTGTGGGTGATTTGAGTGGACATACTCCTGCTGAAAATGACGTGGTACTGGGTACTGGTCAGGCTGATTTTAGAGGAATTCTCAAAATTGCCAAAAAAGCGGGCGTGACCCATTGTTTCATCGAGGATGAAAGCAACCTGGAAATGGTCAATGTGCCCAAGAGTATTGCGTATTTGAAAGGGTTAAAATGATTTTGTTGCGCGGCAGTGCACCCTAGGGCAAACGCAATAAAATTGTTGTTGCAGTGGAATATTTTACGCAAGTTACCAACCCCCAAGCCCCTGGAAGGGGAGCAAAGCTTACGTTAGGTCTATATTTTACCTTTCTTAAGCAAAAGTAAGGTTTTTAATTACCTAGAATGTACTCCCCTTCCAGGTGTCGGGGGTTCTGAAATTTAGCGGAAAATATTACAAAGCATTGAAAAACAATCTTTTGTGATGATCGTCAAGGCAATTTGCTTTTGATCTTTTAATCTGTTTGCCCTGAGGTTGCCCCCTACGAACGCATCGCTGCACAAATAATCCCGGTTGCCACCGCGGCATTCAAGGATTCTGCGCCGCCCTGGG
>NZ_JBBAKG010000120.1:5347-10969 GCF_040403615.1 Haliscomenobacter sp.
CAATCCGGGGACAAAAAGACTTGCAAAATACCAAACCAATCCGCGATGCGCAAAATGGTGCCCAAATTGCCCGGATCCTGGATTCCATCGAGGTACAAACTCAGATCAGCAGAAAAATCGGTTCTCCAGGAAAATTCAGTGGGTGTTTTCACAATAGCCAACACCTGGTTTGGCGTTTGAAGAGTAGATATTTTTTGTAATTCGTCCGGATTTATGGCAATTATTTCCAGTTTACGTCCAGCATACAAATGCTGATGGCGTTCAATCCATTCCGGCAAAGCACAGATACACTCCACTTCCCATTGAGGAAAAGCGGCTAATTCGCGTACAATTTTATCACCTTCGGCTAAAAAGCATTGCAATTCGCTGCGAAACTTCTTCTTTTGCAGTGCCGTAATGTATTTAATTTTGTTTTTAGAAAGCATAATTGTCAATGTCAAAATCGTATACCTACCAACTCTGGATCATTCTGGCCCTCGGCCTGCTCGTGTGTAGCTGTAATACTACAAAGTTTTTGGATGTAGATCAATTTCTGCTCAAAAAAAACCAGTTGATCATTAAAGCAGAGGAAAAGATGCCCAACAAAGGCTTGCTTACCTATGAAATGGAGACCCTCTACAATCAAAAACCAAACACGAATCTCTTCTTGTTTTTCCCACGGGAATGGTTTTGGTACAAAACAAGTGAGCCTGGTGATACTTCGGGCTTTGACAATTGGCAACGGCGGGTACTCAGCGAACCTCCAGCCATTTTTGATGAAGAATTGTGCAACAAAACCACCGATGCCATCACCAGTTACCTCAACAATAAAGGGTATTTCAATTGCGAAACCATTTACGAAGAAACGTTGCGGCGAAAAAAAGCTTGGGTCAAATATTATGTTTATCCCAAAAAGCGCACTTATATTGACTCAATCAGCTATCACTCTGCTGATAAAACCATCGACTCCATTTTACAGGTGATTAAACGTGAAAGCCTTTTAAAAAAAGGAGAACCCCTGGACAGCAGGCTATACGACCTTGAAAAAGAACGCATCGTGTCACAAATGCGGAATTTGGGGTATGCCAACTTTTTTCCCAATTACATTGCCCAATTGACTGCAGATACCAGCATCAGCCGGTACCGAGCCTTGGTCAATCTGGAGGTTTTGGTTCCTTTAGAAGACAGCATTCACCATTCCTTGAAAATTGGCAAAATCGTGGTATTCCCTCACTATACGCCAGAGCAGGAATCACCGACACACCTGACTAAAGACACCTTGATCAATGATTTGGTATTTCGGGATGAGCCAGATACCATGCTGTACTTCCGCAGTGACATCTTATTGGAGGCCATCAAAATTCATCCAGGCAAGCCCTTTAGGCAAACGGATCTGGAAATAACCCAACAGGAATTGGCGGCAAGTGGCGTTTTTAAATTTGTACGCATCAAACAGATCCCCAGTAAAACCGATCCTGATCTGCTGGATATTTTGATTTTTTTAACCCCCAATTTGAAATTGGAAATGGGTGCCGATTTTGAAATGAGTTTCACTAACCGCGCTATAGCAGCCGGGAACCTCAACCTGATTGGGTTATCGTTGCGTCCATCAATCAAAAATCGCAACATTTTCAATGGTGCTGAAACCCTCTTAACCAGTATTCGAGCGGGAATCGAGTTCAATCCTATTGCCAATAAATCGCGTTTTTTTAATACTGTAGATGTTGGTTTTCAAAGCGATCTCTATTTTCCAAAATTCAAAGATTATTTGGGGCTCTGGAAATTGATGGATGATATTTCATACAACCGTAAAAAAGTCAAGCCTGGCAACAACCTTTACAACATCTTGAAAGATAATGCAGTCAGTAAAATTTCAGCTGGCTTTAACTTTACCAAATTCATAGATTTTTATGAAATGGGGGTCTTCAATATGAGCTTCGGTTTTGAATTCAATCAAGGCAAACAAAGAAATTATGTCATCAACAACCTTGTTGCCGAATATTTCAGACCCCAATTGACTGACAAATTCATTCAAACTGCAGGAAACTTATTTTTGTTAAAACGCCTGGAACCCCGATTCCTGGTGAGTCTGCTTTTCAGAGAAATCAATTTTAATTTTATTGGAAAATCCAATATCCGTGGAGAAAACATCCAGGCGGGATTCAAATTTGAAACTGCTGGTAGTGAATTGTATGCGCTGAATAAGCTTTACAATGTCATTACCGATAAAAAGGATACTTTTTCCATTAATAAAATCGATTTTGCCCAGTTTGCATTACTGGAAACAACCTTGCGCTACAATCGACAATTTACCCCCAAAACTTCGTTTGCTGCCCGTTTGGGGTTTGGTATTGCCCGACCATTTGGAAATTCAGAAGTGGTGCCTTATCTGAAGCAATTCAGTGTTGGTGGACCCAATAGCATTCGCGCCTGGGCAGCTCGCGGATTGGGACCTGGTGGTTTTATCGACAGTCTGGTTCGATTGGGCAAAAGAGGAAACAACCTCAACTTTGTCAATACTGGCGATTTGTGGTTGGAAGGAAATCTGGAGTACCGTTTCAACATTTACTGGCTGCTCAATGGCGCATTTTTTCTGGATGCAGGCAACGTTTGGACCTTTAACAATGACCCGGAAACACCCGGTGCGCCCTTCTTTTTTAACAACCCCAATCGCGTTTCTGAGAATCCGATTAAAGGGCAATACGATGCTTTTTACAAACAGATCGCCATTGGGAGCGGTTTTGGTTTGCGGGTAGACGTGCGCTATTTCCTATTGCGCCTCGATTTTGGGATAAAGCTCAGGTATCCCTATCGATACAATGGAGCGGATTTTTGGAATGATCCCAAACTTTGGTTTAAACGCATGAACTTAAATCTGGGACTCGGTTTGCCGTTTTAAGAGCAAGAATTTAAGTGGTTCAACCACTTATACCCCTTTGCGACCATACAATTTACAAATCGGGCATTCCTCTCTTTTATGGCCACGAGCTGGGCAAAATTCTCGGCCAAAGAAGATGATTTGCAGGTGCAATTTGTTCCATTTGTCTTTTGGGAAAAGTTTCTTCAAATCGGCTTCTGTTTTCTCGACATTTTTGCCATCGCTCAAGCCCCAGCGCTCTGCCAGGCGATGAATGTGGGTATCCACCGCAAAAGCCGGCACACCAAAGGCCTGGCTCATCACGACTGAAGCGGTTTTGTGTCCAACGCCTGGCAAAGCTTCCAAATCATCAAAGGACTTGGGAACCTCACCCCGGTGTTTTTCGAGCAAAATACCCGAAAGCTCCCAAATGGCTTGAGATTTGCGCGGAGCCAATCCACAAGGTCGAACGATGTCTTGAATATCCTGCACACTTTGGGCGTACATCTCTGCTGGGTTGTCTGCCAAGGCGAAAAGATGTGGGGTCACTTTATTCACCCGCTCATCGGTACACTGAGCGGAGAGTAGAACCGCAATCAACAGCGTGTAAGGATCGCTGTGGGACAATGGAATTGGCGTTTCGGGATACAGTTCCTCCAGGATTTGAAGGATAGCAGTTGCTTTTTGTCGTATTCCGGGAGCCCGTTTTGGTTTATTGGTATTCGAAGGTTCCATATTGACTCTGGATGATAACTTGATTGATCGAACTGTCTTCTACATGGCCAACTACTTTGGCGTCAATATGAAAGGATTGCGCCAGATCGATCACTTGCTGGGCATACGCTTCTGGCAGGTACACTTCCAGGCGTTGTCCCATGTTGAATACTTGATACATTTCTTTCCAGGACGCTCCAGATTCAGCCTGGATCAAATTGAACAAAGGCGGAGTGGGCAACAGATCATTTTTGATTACTCTTTTTCCATCAATGAATTTCAGCACTTTGGTTTGTCCTCCACCGGTACAATGGATCATGCCGTGGATTTGGGGCTGCAATTGCTCTAAAAGCGGCTTGATGAAAGGCAAGAAGGTGCGCGTTGGCGACAAGATCAGTTTGCCAATCGGAATGTCTTGACCATTGATATGGAGGGTTTCGGTAAGTTTGCGTTTGCCAGAATAGACCAATGCACCGGGGGTAGCCGGATCGAAAGTTTCAGGATAAAGTGCCGCGTAGGATTTATCCAATACATCATGCCGGGCAGAGGTCAGGCCATTGCTGCCCATTCCGCCATTGTATTCAGTTTCGTAGGTAGTCTGCCCAGAAGAAGACAGTCCAACGATCACATCTCCGGCTTGAATGTTGTTGGTGATGACCTTGGCACGGGGCATCCGCGCGAAAGCAGTATAACCTACGTCAATGGTACGTACAATATCGCCTACATCAGCCGTTTCTCCACCAGTTAGAAAAACGTGGATGCCTAAACTATTGAGTTGTTCAACCAGCTCGGTGGTAGCTGCGATGAGGGTACTGATGACTTCACCGGAAATAAGGTTCTTGTTTCGGCCAATGGTAGAAGAAAGCAAAATATTGTCTACGCAGCCTACACAGCCCATATCATCGAGGTTCATCACGATGGCATCCTGGGCAATGCCCTTCCAAACGCTCAAATCTCCCGTTTCTCTCCAATACAAATATGCAAGGCTGGTTTTGGTACCAGCGGTGTCGGCGTGCATTAAATTACAAAAATCGGGATCCATGCCCGCGATATCGGGAATGATTTTACAAAAAGCATTGGGATACAATCCTTTATCCAAATTTTTGATTGCAGCATGCACTTCATCCTTGCTCGCTGATACACCACGCTGATCATATCGATATTCCTCCATCCTTCAATTTCAATTTACGGGATTGGTAAAAAAATTGTAGCAAATATACAAGACTTGTGCCTACAGAAGGGTTCCAAAAGCAAAAAGAATCACTTGGATCGTGTAAAAATCACAACATTCCTTTTATCCTTGCATTCTCTGTTCTATATTTGTGAATAATGGCATAATTCGTAACAATAGGGAATGCTCAATTATCCCCCCTTTACACGATAATTGAGAATGGGCATTCTACCTATAAACTGCAAACAGTGTTGAACACAAAAATTCCTTTTAAACTGCGCGATAATTTCGCTCGGCTCAACTGGACGTGGATAATCATTGGAACATTGGGCTTAGGTTTAATTTTAACGCTCGCTGTTTCACCAAGTACTTCTCGCCACCTCAAAGCCTCCTTGCTGGGCAAAGACCGCAACGCCACTATTGGCTCCTTTCCAGTAGTTGTTCCTACGATCAGATATGGCTTTGCCATGGATACGTTCCAAGTCTACAAATCTGAATTTCACAGCAGTGAAAACCTGGGAGACATCCTGATTGGGCGCAAAATGGAATATGCGGACATCGACAATTTGGTACGCAATAGCAAAGATGTATTCGATGTGCGAGATTTGACCGCTGGTAAGCCTTATTTGATACTATCCAAAGATTCCACCCAAGGGCCTGATTACATGATCTACGAGCCCAACGTTTACAAATACTACGTTTTTCACCTCAAAGACTCCCTACACATTGAAAAAGTAGAGCGCCCCATTACTACCGCCATCAAATCATCAGGGGTAATTGTGCAATCTTCATTGTGGGAATCAATGGAACGCAGTGGTGCTGATCCAGCCTTGATCAAATCGCTGGAAGAAGCCCTCAAATGGAGTGTTGACTTTCACCACCTCAACCGTGGGGAACAGTT
>NZ_JBBAKG010000120.1:11069-15497 GCF_040403615.1 Haliscomenobacter sp.
ATTTTGGCAGTTGGAGATGGAACGGTTTTGGAAGCTACCCACCGTGGTGGAAACGGCAATTTTGTCAAGCTCAAGCATACCGGACAAGTACAAACCCAATATTTGCACATGCAGGCTTTTGCCAGAGGAATCAGATCCGGGGCAAGGGTTTCACAAGGTCAGGTAATCGGTTATGTAGGTTCAACAGGCTTGGCAACTGGCCCACATGTATGCTTTCGCTTTTGGGTAAATGGCCGTCAAGTAAACCACAACATGCTGAAATTGCCACCACCAGAACCGCTTCCGAAATCAGAAATGGAAAAATTCTCCGTCATCAGAGACAAGTTTATGGAGATGTTGAACGAGATAAAAATCGATCAAGTAGCCCCATAAAAAAAATGGTCACCGTGATTTCACTCGGTGACCATTTTTTTTTAATTCCAGTTTGCCGAATCTGGCATCTGCGCAATAACGGTATAGGTACTGCCCTTTTTCTCCATGATTTCCTGCCAAAGTTGTGTAGGTTCCATTTTGAACAAGTAATTGGCGTCTGCGTCAGCAATGACCCAGGAGCCAGTAGACATTTCTTCTTCAAGTTGCCCTTCTCCCCATCCGGTGTAGCCTAAAAAGAAACGAATGTTATTGGGGTTGATCAGTTCTGAAGAGATCAAAAACTTCAGTTTTTCAAAATCACCTCCCCAATAAACCCCATTCGAGACTTTAATGCTGCCTTCCAGAAGATCGCCAACGTTGTGGAGATAATGAAGGGTTGTTTCGGATTCAACTGGCCCCCCAAAAAATACTTCCGCTTCAAAATCTGGAAAATCCTCTAAAATGGCGTTGATGCGGTGGTTAAGCGGACGATTGATAACAAAACCAATACTGCCATCTTTGCCGTGATCACACATAAAAACAGCAGCTCGTTTAAAATTAGGATCAAGCATAAAGGGTTCGGCCAATAGAATTGCACCGATTTTTAGTGCCTTCATATTTTTCTAGAAATTAACCCTGGTTTACAACGCACTAGTCAGAAAAGCGCGATCAATTTTCTTCACCAATCCCTGTAAAACTTTACCAGTCCCACCCACTTCAACGAATTCACTCACTCCCCCCGCAATCATGTTTTGCATGGTTTGTGTCCAACGTACCGGAGTGGTAAGCTGTTGAATTAACTTCGCCTTTATTTGCTCAGGATCTGTTTCTGCCAGCGCATTCACATTTTGGTAGATCGGACATACCGGGGTCTCAAAATGCGTTGCATTGATGGCTGCCGCCAATTCTTCTTGTGCAGGTTGCATCAATGGTGAATGAAAAGCACCGCCTACTTGCAACAGGACAGCCTTTAGAGCGCCCGCTTCTTTGCACAAAGCTACTGCCTTTTCTACCCCGGTGATGGTACCGGAGATCACCAACTGTCCTGGACAGTTGTAATTGGCAGGTACGACCAGATCATCGGTGATGGAAGCGCATATTTCTTCCACCTTATCGTCGGCCAAACCCAGTATTGCGGCCATGGTGCTTGGTTGCAATTCACAAGCTTTCTGCATCGCAAGTGCACGCTTGAACACCAACGTCAGTGCTGATTCGAATGACAAGGATTTGGCCGCAACCAGTGCCGAAAATTCCCCCAAGGAATGTCCGGCCACCGCGTCGGGCTGAAAATCTGCACCTGCCAGTTGTGCCTTTACAATGGAGTGCAAAAAAATTGCCGGTTGGGTAATTTTGGTTTGCTTCAAGTCTTCCTCAGTACCTTCAAACATGACATCCGTGAGCGAAAAACCCAGGATTTCATTGGCTTGGTCAAATAGTTTTTTTGCGCTCAGGTCGGTTTCGTATAAGTCCTTCCCCATTCCCACAAACTGGGAACCTTGTCCAGGAAAAATGTAAGCTTTCATTCTATACTACTTTTTTCGGTACAAAAGTACTATTTTGTTCATTAGTTTATCATTCAATTTGTGCGCGCTTGGAGTGTACAACCATTGAGAGAGATCAAGTTTATGGAAACGGTGCTTAGAAATCCTTTAAAATCAGGCGAAAAGATCTCCGATCTTATTTTTTCTGCCAGAGGGGCTTACCATATGCTCTTTTGGGCAATCGTCTTGTTGGTACTCACCATAGTGGAGGGTACTCGGCATGGCTTCTTTTTTACCCTGACGAATGAGTTGATCACCATTTTTTTTTATGCGTTGATTGTGTACATCAACCTTTTGTACCTGATTCCCAATTACCTGACGCAAAACCGTTTCCTCACTTATGCATTATTTTTGATTTTGTTGGTCATCATTTTAACGCCGATCAAAACCTTGATCATTTATTTCAAATTCGCTCAGTTTCCTAATGAACAACTTGAAATTCAACAAAATCAACTGGCCTTTTTCCTTTTTAATTTCTTGTTCGCGACGGGATCAACCATTTTCAAAATTGTGACCGATTGGTTCAATTACCTTCGGGAAAAGCAGGTATTGGAAACGGAGACCATGCAATCCGAATTGCGTTTTCTAAAATCGCAGATCAACCCGCATTTTTTGTTCAATACCCTCAATAATTTATACGCCCTTACGCTCAAAAAATCTGACCTGGCTCCGGAAATAGTCATAAAACTTTCGGAAATGATGCGCTACATGCTCTATGATTGCAACGAAAAGCGTGTACTTTTGAGTAAAGAAGTAGCTTATTTACAAAATTACCTGGATCTCGAACGATTGCGCCAGGGAAACAGCGTGAGCATCAATTTTACGGTAGAAGGACAAATCAGTGAGCAAAAGATTGCCCCGCTGCTTTTCATTCCTTTTCTGGAAAATAGCTTCAAACATGGATTAAATAGCTATATTACCAACGGAGGATTTGTCAACCTACTGCTACAAGTAGATTTGCAAACCGTGCATTTTTCGATTGAAAACAGCAAACCAGAGAAAGTCCCCATTGCTGATCCCAATAGGCGCAGTGGAGGCATTGGATTGGTGAACGTGCATCGGAGGTTAAACCTCATGTATTCAAACAATTACGAGTTAAAAATCGACAACAATCCGAAAACGTACATTGTCGATTTAACCATAGAATTAGATGAATGAGCTTGTTGCAACAAGCCAAACAACCAAATAAGGTCATGATCAAAGTAATCATCGTAGATGACGAACCACTAGCTCAAGATGTGTTGGAGACTTACATTGAAAAGTTTCCCGAACTGAGTTTAGTGAGCAAATGCAACAATGCCTTGGAGGCCAATGAAGTTTTAAAGAATCAAGACGTCGATTTGATGTTTCTGGACATCCAGATGCCTCAATTGACAGGTATTGATTTTTTAAAAACGCTCTCGCGGCCGCCCTTGGTTATATTTACCACTGCGTACCCCAATTACGCATTGGAAGGCTTCGAGTTGAATGCCTTAGATTATCTGCTCAAGCCTATATCATTGGAACGCTTCATCAAAGCGGTAAACAAAGCTGTTGAACAGGTTAAGCTGCAACGCAATGAACCAGTTATTGCCGCAGTTGCCAGTGAAGGAGAACAACATCCAGATTATATTTTTGTCAAGGCGGATAAAAAGCTGGTGAAAGTCAATTACCACGACATCATCTACATCGAAGGACTGAAAGATTATGTGATCATCCGCATGGAGAACCAACGGGTTATCACGCTCCAAACCATGAAAAGTCTGGAAGACAAATTGCCAAGCAATCGATTTAAGCGCATTCACCGTTCCTACATAATCAATATCGACAAGATCAATGCGATTGTTGGAAACATGGTAGAAGTGATGGAGAAAAACCTTCCCAAACACTTGCCAATTGGTAAGAACTATCGTGATGAATTGAATGATATGATTGAAAAGAATAAACTCTAAGATTACTGGATATTTGGAATCCAGTCTGATGTGTAAAATCTAAATGGCCATGTCGCAATTGACATGGCCGTACGATAATTATAATCCCATGAACATATCCAATTGAGGGTACAAGGACAAAAGCCTCGTTTCTGCGCGTTTCCATGCGCCACTACTCTCTTTCCTCCAATCAATTTTGCGATACGCAAATATTTAACTTTCTTTTGGAGAAAGCAAATTTGCATGACAAAATTCTTACAAAATAAGAAAAGCCACGCATCAGTTTGCGCGGCTCTCACTAGCAATGATTATAATTCCACGAATAATAAGCTTAGATGTAGATCAACAAACGTAACAAATTCAGAGAATATTACGCATGCGAGAATCAATTATTTAAAAACTTCGAATTTCTCGCTGAATACTCCTTTGTCGGTAAAGACTTTTGCTACGTAAACACCTTCTGCCCATTGGCTTACCCCTATTTCTGCATAAGGATTGCCATCACCCAAGGTGTTGTATATCATTTGTCCAAGTGTATTGTACACTTGCAAACGTTGAATTCTGGCTTCGTTGTTGCCCAGATCCAAACGAATCAGATTCGAAGCTGGATTGGGGAACATGCGTAT
>NZ_JBBAKG010000121.1:0-15469 GCF_040403615.1 Haliscomenobacter sp.
TTCATCCCCCCGAGCGCACTTTCAATGATGACATTCACATCGTCTACGCTCAGGCCGTAGCGGCCAATCTCTTCCCTTTTGATGACGATGTCGATGTACTTCCCTCCGGTGATGGGCTCTACGTACAAGTCCTTCACGCCATCGATTCCTTCCAGGTGTTTTTTGATGGTTTGGGCAAAAGTGTAGATGCTGTCCAGGTTTTGTCCGTATACTTTGATGCCTACATCGGTGCGAATACCCGTTGAGAGCATGTTGATGCGGTTGATGATGGGCTGGGTCCAGCCATTGGTCACGCCGGGAATTTGCATTTTGGCGTTCAGCTCATTGATGATGCCTTCTTTGCTCAGGCCTTCGCGCCATTCGTGTTTGGGTTTCAGCAAAATGATGGTCTCGATCATGCTGATTGGAGAATTGTCGGTAGCCGTATTTGCCCGGCCAGCTTTGCCGAGTACATGTGCCACTTCGGGGACAGTGCGGATCAATTTATCCTGTACCTGCAACAATCGCTTGGCTTCAGAATTGGATACATCGGGCAAAGTAACCGGCATAAACAACAGCGAACCCTCGTCTAGGGGTGGCATAAACTCTGAACCCAGGCGGGTCAGCATCACAAAACCAGCAGCCAAGGCAGCAATGTTGAGTGCCAGGGTAATTCCCCGCCATTTCAAGCACCATTTCAGAATGGGAGTATAGATTTTTTCCAGGGTACTGGTGATTGGATTGGCCTGCTCAGGTTTTAAATTTCCTTTCAGAAAAATTGAAATCAGCACAGGGGTCAGGGTTATGGCCAAAATTGCATCAATCAGCAGGATGAAGGTCTTTGTCCAGGCAAGAGGATGAAAAAGCTTGCCTTCCATACCCGTCAATAAAAATACTGGGAGAAAAGAAGCGACAACGATGATGGTAGAATAAAACACGCCAGGCCCAACTTGTTTGGAAGAATTTTCAATGATTGCTGCTCTTTCCTCGGGGGTTAGCGGGTCTTTTTTTCGTTTGAACCAGTTTGCCATGATCACGTTTTAGGATGACGCAAAAAATTACTTCGGAGTAGAATTGAGTTTTTCGGCCTGTGCTTCACTGAGGTGGCGGTAGGCGTTTTCGACCATCACAATGCCATCGTCTACTACTACCCCGATGGCCAGGGCAATACCGGTTAAAGACATGATGTTGGAGGAAATGCCAAACATCTCCAGAAAGATAAACCCTGCCGCTACGGAAATCGGCAACTGAATCAAAATAATCAATGCGCTGCGCCAATGAAAAAGAAAGACCAGTACGACGATGGAAACCGTGATGATTTCTTCAATCAAGGTTCCTTTTACCGATTCGATGGCCTCTCCGATCAAGGTGCTGCGGTCGTATGAGGTTTTAAACGTTACGCCTTCAGGTAGTCCTTTTTCTACTTCCTGCATTTTTTCTTTGATGGCAGCGATTACACTATTGGCATTTTCGCCGTATCTCATGACCACGATCCCACCTACTACTTCACCCTGACCGTCCATATCAAAAATTCCGAGTCGTAAATCTCCACCCATTTGCACCCTGCCAATGTCTTTTACCCTCACGGGAATGCCATCGTAATTGCTCAAAGCAATCTCTTCAATGTCGGCTTTGTTTTTGATGTACCCCAGGCCACGGATGATGTAAGCCATATCGGCCATTTCAAATTTTCGGCCACCGACATCGTTGTTGTTGGCTTTGACCTTGTTCATGATGTCCATCAGGGAAATGTTGTAGAACTGGAGTTTCACTGGATCAATGATCAATTGGTATTGCTTTTCAAAGCCGCCAAAAGAGGCCACTTCAGCTACGCCAGGAACGGTTTGTAGTGCAAATTTGATGTACCAATCCTGCAGTGCTCTTTGCTCGCCCAAGTCCATTTTGGGGGCATCAAGGTGGTACCAAAAGATGTGTCCAACCCCTGTTCCATCTGGCCCCAAAGAAGGGGTAACCCCCTGCGGCAGCAAACGTTGTGCAAAATTGAGTCGCTCCAGCACCCTGGTTCTGGCCCAATAAATATCCACATTGTCTTCAAAAATCACGTAGACAAAGCTCATCCCGAACATCGAACTGCCCCGGATATTTTTGATTTTCGGGATGCCTTGCAAGTTGCTCACCAGCGGATAAGTAACCTGATCCTCGATAACCTGAGGACTTCGCCCCATCCATTCCGTGAAAACAATCACCTGGTTTTCACTTAAATCGGGAATCGCATCGATGGGGTTTTTCTGGATGGAGTACAAGCCATAAGCAAACAAGGCTGCGGAGACCATCAGCACCAGCAGTTTATTTTGTAAGGCGAGCCCGATTATTTTTTGAACCATGATGGAATTTTAAAAGCATTGCTCCGAGCGAGCAATCTAGGATTGTCGCCCGGAGCAATCGGGTCAATAAATGGAATCTGCACAATTATGGATAAGGTTTGAATAATTTACAGTTTGTCCAGAGACAATTGCTTGCGTGTCTCAAGGTTTTGAAATACGAGGGTGTAAGCGTATGTTTAATTTTTTGTGGTACTCGGCTGCTGTAAAAGTTATTGGTTCAAGTACATCATCTTCACCTCATAAACTCCGCTTACCACAATTCTTTTACTTTCCTCCAGGCCTTTCAGGATTAGCGTGCGAGAACCATCGTTTTCTCCCGTCTGGACGTAAGTCAGTTCATACTGTTCTGGTGCCCGTTTATGAAAAATCGCTGTTTTGCCATTTATTTCGGTCAGAGCAGTATTCGGTACGGCAATTTCACGGCTGGATTGCTGGTTTACCGCTTTGACCGTAACAAATTCGCCAATTTTGAATGTGCCCTGAGGATTCACCATTTCAAAGAGTACGCGTTGGCTTTGATTGCCTGGATCTAGCGATTGTGCTTGAGAAATGATTCGAACTTCGGCTGTTTTTTGGTCATTAGTGGAAGAAGTTACCAAAAATGTATTGCCCGCTTGAATGGTCGGTAAATCCTGGCTAAAGACTTGCGCTTCCACATAAATCTTGTTTAAATTTGTTACTGTAAACAACGTTTGCCCCGCTACAACCTCAGAGCCGGGGGTAAGCGTAAATGCACCGATGATGCCGGCAATGGGGGCCTGCAGCGTTACAGTGCGCTGATTGGCCGAGGCATTGGCGCTGACTGCACTTTTTTCCAGGGTTTGCAATTCAACCCTGGCGGCATTAAAAGCAGCTTCTGAGGCTTGAACATCTCGCCCGGCGGCAATGTCTTCAATTTTTTTCAGGCGTTCATATTCACGTTTTGCGGCAGCAAGACGGGCTTTTGCGGTTTCGATTTGTACCGCCAGACCCGCATTATTTGCAGCAATATTTACTTGATCAGACGTGCCCACATTCTGCTGTAAGACCGCCAAAGTCTGCCCAGCGCGCACAGATTGACCTACCTGAACATTGACCCGGGTAATGCGGCCACTTTGCGGCACAACGACCGTACCCATACCCCCTGACGACGGAATCACAGTGCCAAACACGGTGGCCGCCGACTGGTAATCGTCCTTTTCAATGGATTGGGTTGAGATTTCAAATAGAAATTGCGTTTCCTTTGGGGCATAAACCGTCTTGCCATAACTGGTGCCTCCCGCTGCCGGGCCGTGATCCTCGTCGCCATGGGCAAAAACAGGATTCAAATTCGGCGTTGAAAACCAGGCACTAGCCAACAAAAACAAAATGGTCAACACTCGACTACGCCGCCGACTTACTACCCACATGCCCAAGCCGCCCAGCAAGATTCCACCAGCCAGCCATAGCCAATGTCCAGCAGCTTGGTTCGTTGGAGAAATTGCGACGTCAGCCCCGGTATTTAATTTTTTCCCTACTGCAATGCCTTGCACCCCAATCAGGTCTGCGCCATTGGGATGGTTGATTTGTACATTGAGGGTATATATTTTGTTTCCTTTGAAGGTACTGTGCAACTCGTACACCCCCGGAGAAAGTATCTTGACCTCGAAAACCATTTTGGCATCTTCCATGGCACTGATTTTCAGCTCTGCTTTATCAATGGGGCGATTGGTTTTATAATCGGCAACGAAAAAGGTCAGGTGCGCGGGTTGCCCGGCTTTGAGTTCGGGGTAATAGCACGTGAGTTCATACCGATCTGATTGGCCGTAAGCGGTAAAATGGTCCTTGGCCACACCGAGGTCAGTGGGAACTTCGTCGCCATGTGCAAAAATGGAGAGGGGCAAAAGTAAGATAAATATTGCCAAGCAAAAAAAATGGGTAAAACGCAAAGTTGGTTTCATAACCAAAGTATTTTTTAGATTAAAATCATTGCTTTACATTCATTTGCCTGAGAAATACAGCATTTTTATCCTTGCGGATTCAAACGCTTGCAACTGCAGGGCGTATTCACGGGTAATAGAAAAAGCTTCATCCAGGGTGCGCAGAAAGTCAACGTAATTCACTTCTCCAGCTTCGCGCAATCTGCTTGCGGTAGTGATGAGCAAACGACTGCGTTGCAATGCCTCCCGCTCGTTGTAACGAATGTTGTCCAATGCAGTAAGTGCGTCGGTACTGATAGTGGCGAACTCCAGTGAGACGGATTGGGTTTGTGCATCCACTCGGCTTTGGGCAGCCTTGGCCTCAGCTTCGGCACTTCGACGGCCGCCCTGATATTGTCCAGTCCAGAGTGGAATGCCCACTGCTGCCCGAAAACGATAATCCAGTGGAGTACCCCGAGCGCCCTGATTTAAGTACCCCAGGGAAAAATTGGGCAGTGCCTGGCTTTTGGCGAGGCTAAGCTGCCGTTCGGCTACTTGAACGGCTTGTTGTTCGTAGGCGACATTTGGATTATCGGTTGATGCGGAGCTAAACTTTAGCCCCAGGGTATCTGCAAGCAATGGTGCCAATGTGCCGAGATCAGTCAATCCGCTCAAAAGGATCAACTGATTCCGAGCCGCTGCAGCCTTACGTTCGGCCGCCAAGCGTTCCTGATGAACCTTGGCAGCTTCGTTTTCTACCAGTGTTTTTTGTAAAAAATTAATTTCTCCAGCCGCAAATTGTCGAGCAGCGGCAGCAATGATGCTGTGATACAAACTATCCCGCACGCCCCATTGGCCTGCCTGGTATGCACTTGCCTGGGCATTCAGGTACAATTGCCGTGCGGCATAACGCAAGTCGTTTTCGTTCACCTTTTGCCCCACTTGAGCAAGGGCAGTTTCGGCCTGTGCCACTTGTTTTTTCCGCGCATACACCGTCGGAAAATCAAAAGATTGTAGTATCCCAACTGCATAAAATTCCCCGGTAGGGCTTTCTATGTTCACTTCCGGATTGGGCAGGCTCAAAGCCGACTTTTCAGCGTATTTTTTGGCTTGCGTGCTGAATGAAGCAGCTTGTAAGAGCGGATGGTTTTTGAACACGGCATCAACCACGGCCTCAACAGAGGTTTGTGCCGTAGCGGTTCGAGCCAGCATGCTCAGGATGCATATTTTTACCCAAAGTTTCATAACAGATTATTGTCAATTTCCAGTTTTGCAGATTGATTCTTTCCTTCAAAATATTCCTCCAGTGCTTTCTTCCCCCAAAGCCAAAATACAGTAGGTGTAACGATCAGATCCAACAAGGTAGAAGAGAGCAAGCCCCCCAAAATCACCGTGGCAACGGGGTAAAGAATCTCCTTACCTGCCGCTTGCGCATTGAGGGTCAGTGGAATCAAGGCCAATGCAGCTACCAAGGCGGTCATCAACACGGGTACCATCCGTTCCAGGGAACCCCGGATGATCATTTTTTGGTCAAACTGTTCGCCTTCGTGTTCAATCAAGTGGATATAGTGGGAAATCATCATGATGCCATTGCGCGAAGCGATGCCCGTAAGCGTGATGAAACCCACCATTGTAGCCACCGAAAAAGTACCACCCGTAAGCCATACTGCCACCACACTGCCCACCAAAGCAAGCGGGATATTGAGCATGACCTGTAAAACGATACGCCACGAGCGGAAATGGGCATACAAGACCAGAAAGATGCCCAACAAAACAAAGATGCTCAAGATGCCGATGAGCCACGACGCCTCTTTTTGCGCTTCAAACTGTCCGCCGAATTCCAAAAAATACCCTTGTGGCAACACAATTTTTTCCCCCACCGCCTTTTGAATCGCGGCAACCGTGCTACCGAGGTCACGGCCTTGTACATTGCATGAAACGACTATGCGCCGTTGGCCGTTTTCGTGGCTGATGGTGTTGATGCCTTTTTCATATTCAATCCGCGCAATGCTTTCCAGGGGGATTACGCCACCAGTGGAGGTATGAATTTGGGTTTGTCGGATATTTTCAAGGTTTTCGCGGTCTGCGGCAACGGCGCGCAAAACCAGGTCAAAGGTTTTTTGGCCATCTAAAATCTGGGAGACCACTCGACCGCCATACAGCACTTCAAGGTCGCGAGCTACTTTACCTGTTTGAATTCCATAGCGCTGGAGGGCGAGCCGATCGAGTCGAATGGTCAATTGTGGGACGAGTACCTGTCGCTCCACCTGAACGTCTACCGTACCCGGGATACCTTTAACGGCGGTTTGAACTTCTCCGGCCAATGCCCGGAGCTCAGTGAGGTCTTCGCCAAAGATTTTAATGGCCATTTGGGCGCGAACCCCGCTCAACAAATGATCGAGTCGATGCGAAATGGGCTGACCGATGCTAACCGACACTCCGGCCAGATTGGACAATTGCTTCCGGATGTCTGCGGCCACTGCTGAACGCGGTCGGGCATCTGGGCGCAATTCAGCTTCAATTTCAGAATTGCTGACTGGCTCTACGTGTTCATCTAATTCGGCACGGCCCGTTCGGCGTGCGGTATACTGTACATCGGGGATGCGCAAGATGAGTTTTTCGGCTACGGTACCAATTTTATTGCTTTCTTCGAGTGAAGTGCCAGGTGGAGCAAATAGGTTGATCGTGAAGCTACCTTCATTGAAGGGAGGCAAAAATTCTGATCCGAAGCGTGTGACCATAAATACCGCTCCCAACACCAGCGCAAGTGCGCCTGCAATCACTGCGCGGGGGTAAGATAGCCCCAGGTTGAGCAACTTCAAGTCCTGCTTTTTGAGCCAGCGCACCAGCCAGGACTCACGGCCTGCATTGAGATTTGAATTGGGCAAAAGATAACTGCACAGCGCCGGCGTAAGGGTCAGTGAAACGAGTAGCGACGCCAGGATTGAGGTGATGTAGGCAATGCCCAGCGGCGCAAAAATGCGTCCTTCGATACCCTGCAACTGAAACAGTGGCAAAAACACCAACACCACAATGATGGTCGCGTAAACGATGGAGTTGCGCACCTCGCTACTCGCATCAAAAATCACTTGTAAGGAATTTTTAGGTTTTCCTAAAGCTTGGTTTTCTTGCAAGCGCCGGAATACATTTTCCACATCAACAATGGCATCGTCTACCAACTCACCGATGGCAATGGCCAATCCACCAAGTGTCAAGGTATTGATTGAAATTTCGAACCATTTGAATACCAATGCCGAGATAACCAAAGAAAGTGGAATGGCGGTGAGGGTGATGACCGTGGTGCGGAAATTCAGTAAAAATAAAAATAACACAATGATGACCAAAATAAATCCATCGCGCAGTGCCTCTTCTACATTGGAGATGGCATTCTTGATAAAGTTTTTTTGTTGAAAAACGTGGGGATTGAGCAGTACATCAGAGGGAAGAGAAGGTTGTAACTCCGTCAGTGCTTTTTCGATGGCTGCGGTGAGTTCGACCGTACTGGCACCAGGCTGTTTTTCAATGGTCAAAACAACCGAAGGACGTGCATTGACGGAAGCATCGCCGCGCTTGATGGCTGCACCGAATTGTACGTCCGCTACTTGACTGAGTAGAACTGGATTGCCCTCTGGGGTGGCCACAACGGTTTTACGCAAGTCTTCCAAGTTGTTGGCTCTTCCCAATACCGAAATCAACACTTCCGAGCCGTAGCGATTGAAAAAACTGCCCGTTGAATTTAAATTAGCGTCTTCCAAAGCAGCTCCGACATCTTCAAGGGTCAGGTTGTACTGTTTGAGTTTTACGGAGGATACCAAGATTTGATACTGAAGCCGGTCCCCACCCATCGGGATGACCTGAGCTACGCCCTTAATGGCCAACAATCGGCGGCGGATGACAAAATCGGCCAAAGTGCGCAAATCGGCGGCGGAGCTCCGTATTTTGCCGGTGCTGTCTGCCTTAGTAGATACCCCCAAGAGCATGATTTGCCCCATCACCGAAGAAATGGGACCCATCACCGGAACGATGCCATCGGGCAATGCAACAGTGGCCAGTTTTTCTGCCACCAGTTGGCGAGCGCGGAACACGTCTACGTTCCAATCAAACTCTACAAACACCAAGCCAATACCCCGAGAGGAACTGGAGCGCACTACTTCCACTCCGGGAGAGCCATTTAAAGCGATTTCGACGGGCAATACTGCTTGTGCCTCTACTTCTTCGGGCGACATGCCCCCGGCTTCCAAAAATACCGTTACCCGTGGACGATTGAGGTCGGGGAGAACATCCACCGGGAGTTTTACAGCAGTCCAGGTACCCCACACGAGCAACAAAGCAGCAGAAGCGACTACAAACAGCCGATTTTGTAAGGAGAATAAAATGATCCGATTGAGCATGGGTAGAAAGATGAAGCTGCTCTGGGCATTTTTGTTACTAAACACCCAGAGCAGATCGATTATAAACTATTGCTTTTTGGGTTCTTCCGCCATGCAAGACTTGGTTCCTCCTGCTTCGCCGGTACGATCGTACTGGCAACAACCGTGGAGCTTGTTATAGGCTTCATCGTTGGCTTTGTAGCCAGCATTGTCGTAACCAGCCATGGCAACAGCCTTCTGAACGGCATCGGCGGATGTCTTTTTGTTCTTAAAAGTAATGGCCAACATATCGGTTTTTGCATCCCAACTTGCGGTAGTGGCATCGGCATCAAGAGCAGCTTTTTCGATGGTCTTTTTGCACATGCTACAATTGCCCAGCACTTTGAACTGAGTACTTTGCTGGTTGTCATTTGCAGCCGTTTGAGCAAAGGCAACCTGAGCAAACAAAGCTAAAAACAAGAAAAATGCAATCTTTTTCATGGTTTTTTAAATTGAAGGTTTTTTAAATTTTTGGTTATTGATGGCCAGAGTGTTCGTCTTCCTTATGACCAGCATGATCGTCATGCATCGGCCCCTGTTTTACTTTCAACACCAAATCAGCGGTATGTACTTTGCCATCGGTTTGGAATTGCAACCAACCGCGATAAGTACCCGGTTTAGCAAAAGTGGTGTGAATGTCCAATTTTCCATTCTCTACAGACGGGTGGGTGTGTACAAATTCCTTGGAGGCTACTTCAACCATCACCAGGTGCGCTTTTTCACCGAGGTAATTTTCAAAAGTCGCAGGATCTACGGCTTTTCCACCCTGCTTGATCGACACTGGAATGTGTTGCTGAGTACCCGAGGTAAAACCCGTTCCGTCGTGTCCCGGTTCCAGAGAGAGAGTAAACCCGTCGATGGTGGTGCTCAGTTTAGGTTGAGTGTAAGCGATGGCTTTGGCGGGTGTGCCAACCACGTTGATTTCTGTTTTATTGACCTGGTTCAATCCACCAGTCGGTTTGAAGTCCGCAAAAGCCCAGTACTTGCCCCCGGCATCAAAACGGGTTTCGTTGTGTCCACGGCCATTGGTGAAATTCTCCCCTTTGCCCAGCACTTTGATGTCGTAACTGCCTGAAGCAGAAAATTCCGGGTGAATGTGGTCAAACGTAGACAGATCGTCGCTCACCAGAATGAGGTGCATTTTTTTCTCATGAACAAGATCGAGCGGTACCGCTGCACTCTCGTTGCCTTTGATCTGAGGGGTAAACGACATCATGCCCGGTTGACCGGCTTCAAATTGCGCAGGATTACTGGAAAATGCAGTAATGTATACCGATTTATTGGCTTCGACCTCCGCCTTGGTAGGTTCAAGATCCATGTGACATACGGGGCATGAGCCAGGCTTGTCGTAGGTTTTTCCATCTTCGCAGTTCATCGGACAGATGTATTTTACACCAGCTGCGGCGGTTTTTACTTCAGATTTGGGCGCATTGTTTTGGCAAGCCGAAAACAAACCAATGGAAAGTACAAGCACCAGGCTTGCGGTTAACAGGTTTTTCATTTGATAGTATTTAGAAATTGATTAAAGTCAAGTTGTTTTTAGCAGGTGTTACTTCAACTTCAGCCATTCGTCAACGCGTTTCTTTAAAGCTGCAACAGCAGCGGTTCTGTTTTGCTTTTCTCCCAAAACGATTGCGCGCTGAGCCATTTGGGTGGCCATCTGATAGTCTTGCATATCGGCAAAGATCTTTTGTGCCAAATTGGGAATGGCGAAGTTTTCAAGATCCAATTTTTCTGCGGCTAAAGCCCACTGTGCAGCTTGTTGCAAGTCTCTACGGGTCGCATAGTAATAATTGGCCGCTTGAAAAAGCAAATCCGCATTTTGTTCTTTGTTTTTGAGGAGCCGCAGCTGTATTTCGGTCATAATATCATCGTCCGCTGGGGTACGCAAGGGAATTCTGACCAGCGTATTTTCCCAAAGCAAATTCAGAGAAGCCTCGCCATTTAACTTAAAATCATTGATCTCGATGCTGAAAGTTTCGTAAAAACGTTCGGTTCGACTCGATTTTATCGTGAAGCGATGGGCATCCTTTTTTTGATCGTATCCAAAAGAACCATGCAAAGAAGCATCGGTGTTGAGTACAATCGTCCACTCCTCTGCACCTGGAATCGTAAACAGGGAATATTTACCCGGCTCCATTTTTTTGTCGCCAATAATTACCGCCGCTCTGAATTCCAACGTAGTACATTCTCCAGCTCCAGTACGCCAGAGACTGTCGTAAGGTACTAATGCACCAAAGATTTTGCGCCCTCGTGTCAAGGGGCGTCCATAGGACACCTTGATTTCAAGCTCTCCAAATTGTTGAGTAAAAGTAGCATCAGGGCTAGGCGTAGGAACCTTAAAGTCTATTTTACTTGCTTGTTGCTGAGCAGACAATGTCCAGAACAAAAACAACAGCGCATTGAATAGCAATAGCTTTTTCATGCATAAGTATTAAAAGGTGGAAAAATGAAGTCAAATATTAGACCCTTGAATTATTCCCATACAATCAGCGAAATACTCCAGATCATCTGAAAGTAGTCATGAAACAAGGAGGTCGGGGCTTTTTTGTCAGACCGACAAAAGCCAGAATAGCAGCAACAACTAACAAAGGAAAGACTGTATAAACACCCGAATATCGGTCACCTGAGGCGGTGGTTTATACAGGTAAAAACGCAGTGTTTTTTGACTGATGGGAGCGAAATCAAGTGCTAATGCCCGTGCAGGCAAGGCTTGAAAATCAAAAGCTTGAAAATGGAATGCAGGTAAGGCAATTTTTTGCGTTGCCCCCTTGATATCGGATTTAAGGAATTGTGATTTGTCCTGGCAGCAAGGCTTTCGGTTGATTTGCGGTGCTTTGTCTAACTGGCAAGTTTGAGATTTTTGCCAGGAAGTCCGATAGGTTTCTTTTGGCGCACAGCAGCTGTACGGTTTGACAAATACCCCGATGGTTCTGCCTTTCATTTGGCACAAGTGCTCAAATACGGTTACCCCCGTTGAGGACAACAGCACGTTGAGTACCAAAATGAGGTGTAAAATCTTGAGCATTTTTAAGCAATTGTTACCAATGCAAAAATAAAACGTTTTCTGAATTAATTTGTTGTAAGTCGCTGATTTTTAGAAATAATTCGCAATTCCAAACTGGCTATTTCTTCACAATCTCAGCCGCATACCCAAGTAAAATTCCCTCCCCCGCGTAGGCCCCCAGGCAAAAGCCGTATCGAAATATTCCCCAAATGGATTTTCCCAATTGATGATGGGGCGGATTTGCCGGAAATCGAACAGGTTTTCACAACCTGTGTAGAGGTCCAATTTTTTCCAAACTTTGGTGAATTGGGTATTGCTCACGGAATATGCACGAGAAAAACCGGGCTGTTGGAAATTCTCCGGTAAAGTTTGGGTATCGGGCAAGCGCTGTAGACCCAGCCAATGCACATTCACATCGAAGTGCCACTGCTTGTTTTTGGGTTCGTAAGAAAAAGCAGCCATCAGCCGGTGTTTGGCATTGAAGGGCAATTGAATTTTTTGCTCTCCATTGCGGCGGTATACATCTAGAAAATTGTAAGCAAATTTGGCTTCAAGCACACTGGCTACATTGAATTTTGCATCCAGCTGAAAGCCGTTGGAAATCGAAACGCCACGAAAATTTTGAATGATGGCCAAACCTGGATCGCTGTCGTAATCAGGGAAAATTTGATTCTGGAAACGCGTATGGTACAAATCCATGGAAAAAGAAGCCACTACTTTTTTCCAGGTGGCCGTATGGGTAAGGTTGAAGCCAGTATTCCAGGCCTTTTCCAATTCTAGGGGCTCAGCAAACTGGATGTCGCGCGAGCTGATCAGCAGAGAAATGTTTTCGGTAAAGAGGTTTACCGAACGCAGGCCGCGACCCACATTTGCCCGAATGACCGTAGCATCACCCGCATTGTACCGCAGGGTGAAACGTGGAACAAACTGCCAACCAAACTGGCGGTGGTGATCCACCCTGGCACCAGTAATGATACTCATTCGATCAAAAACAAAAACGTTTTCGGCAAAAAGCCCCGGTGTGCGTTCCTGGCGCAAATAGTCGCCGTCGAAGGTACGCTGGAGGGTATTGTTGGAAAAACGGATCTTTTCATCCAGATTGAGATGGCGGTAACTCAAGCCAATTTTTAAGTCATGCTTTTGAGCCCATTGCTGCTCGTATTGCACATTCGCGTAGGCATTCAGGTGTTTTGCTTCGTATTGGGTGACGCCAAACCAGGCAGATTGACGATGTTGGAAAGTGGAGGCAATCAGCGATATTTTTGATTGAGGACTAAAGCGATAACCCGTTTTGGTGTACAATTCGGGCTGTTGGTAGTGTACAGTTTGACCGTAAACCTGATTAGAACCGCTGTCTTGATCTGCATTAAAGGAAGTTTGTCCACCAATCCGTTTTTCATCCAAAAAACGCAAGCCAATTTTGCTGCTCCAGCCCAGACTTTGTTCATCGCCCAAGGTGAATTTTTGGTACACGGCCAAGCGCGTCAGCATGGGCAAGTCCAAAAAAGTATCTTCATCCCGATCGCGTTTACCTGCGGGTTGAACCAAGTGTACGGAACTCAAACTTTTCCAATTTTTTCCCAAGAGGGTGGAAAAATTGGCATTGAGGTGTTTTTCGCCAAAGGAATTGAGGTAGGCGTTGAATAGGAATTTTTCTTGGTCGGGTTTAGGTTCTTTCAATACCACATTGACCTGGCCACTGATGCTTTCAAAACCTTGTAAAACGGAATTGGCACCTTTGGCCACAAAAATTTGATCCACCAAGGTACCCGGGATGGAGCTGATGCCATAAGTAAAAGAACTGCCCAAGATCATCGGCATGCCATCCACTAAAATTTGATTGTATACCCCGGACAGTCCCAGAATGCGCAGTTCTTTGCTATTGAGTAGCAAATTGGTGGTTTGTGCCTGAATGGAGCCTTGGGTTTCAAAACAACCCGCCAGATCACAGCAGGCAGCTTTGGTGAGTTCTTTTTGGTTGATGACTTCAACTTTGATGCCTTGCAAGGCTGAGATAAAGGAGCCACCTTGTTGGGCTACAACTGTTGCAGCTTCCAGATTTTTAGAATCAGGGCTGAGGTAAACGGAGAAATAAGTACGCTCGCCAATGGCTATTGTGTCGGTTTTGAATCCTAAAAAAGAAACGACCAAACGACGGTCAGCCGTGGCGGGCACATTGATTTCAAAAACGCCAAATTCGTTGCTCGCTACGCCTTGAATAGTTCCGACTAAAGACAGCGTTGCACCGGGTAAAATTTCATTGCCTGTGGGGGTTTGCCCGAAGATTTTGCCTTTAATAGTTTGGGCAAAAAGGCTGCAAGGAAGCAGGAAAGCGAACAGTAGGAATAAGCGCATGAGCGTATAATTTGAACAGTAACCTGTCTGTACCATCATCAGGGCTGGATAACCCGAAAGTTTAAAACTTTCGGGTTATCCACTGAAAGCTTGGCTAAAACTTGGAGAACAAGCTAATAAGCTTATTTAGGCGACAGATAAGTCACTGCTTTTACTTTGTAAGGCAATTCGCCATCTTTTTCGCAACCTTCGGTTTTTTCAATCAAGCTGCGGATTTTTGCTTCGGAAATAACCCCAGTGTGGTATTTCACCTTGATGTTGGTCGCTTCTTTTTTGGCATCGTTGGCAGTTACCTCATCGATGCCTTCCTGGTTGACCAGTTTCTTTTTGAGGGTCGCCAGGTCACCATTGCAGCATACCCCGCTTACTTTTACAGTAACTACTTTTACTTCGTCCTGAGGGGCGTTGGCCGTTTGCGCTTGCAGTCCCTGAGCGAAGCACAAGCCTACCATGGTCAATAGGGTAGCAAATACATTTTTCATGTTCGATGATTTTGAAAACTTGTTTAAGCATTTTTGTGATACAAAAATAGACGCAATCAGAATGTCTTGCTCATTTTATTTGTGGTTTAACAAAAAGATAAAATTTAAACCATTCAAAATTTTCGACTGTAGCCTACTCGAAATGCCTGTGTTTCATAATAATCGGTAGTGACGTAATAAAATCCATTTCCAGTAATGGTCTTGTGGATTCGAAGTGTATTCAGCACATCGGTTGCATTCAGGTACAATTCTCCTTTGCCCTTTTGGATGGTTTTTTTCAAGCCCATATTCACTGAAAACCTTGATCCGATCTCGCCTTGTGGAATGATGTCTGGCGCCAGGTAAATACTGCTTACTTGCAAGTCGATTTGCTTGGGAAATTTGAAAGCTGCATTCAATTTGACATTACCAGAAGTGAAGGTTTGTTTGGCTGCAGAAAATACCGACGGGACGGGGTACTTGTTTTCAACGGTGAACGCATCGATGACGTTGCGGTATACATTGAAGTTGGCATTGAACGAAAACCATTTGGACACCGATTGCTGGAGTATCCATTCCAGCCCAGTATTGTAACTCAGGCCTGCATTCTGATAAATGTTGTAAATGATGGTGCTGCCCGGAACGATAGTCCCAATGCGGATTTTGGTGCCATCGGTGATGCGGTGGTACAAGGCCGAGTACCAATATCCCTTGGCCCAGGAGCTTCGATACCCCAATTCAAAAGTATTGGTAAATTGCGGGCGCAAAGCAGGGTTGCCCACCTTCAAAATTTCAGGTTCATCGTATTTGGGAAAAATACGGATGTCGCCTTCATCGGGACGGTCTACCCGACGGTTGTAAAACAAGGATAGTTTGTGGTTGTCTGGCAAGTTGTAGCTCAAGCGAACACTCGGAAAAGGTTGGGAATAGTTGTAGCCATCGCTTTTGTAGGTATTGTGCTCGGGGTTTACGGCGTACTTTAGCTGAACGTACTCCAGGCGCAGGCCCGCTTCCAGCTCGAAGTTGTTGCGTTCGT
>NZ_JBBAKG010000122.1:0-15343 GCF_040403615.1 Haliscomenobacter sp.
CCTTGAGTTTAAATCAACCGATTCGCTGTTTTCAGGGTTTTCCGGCTGGCTGGCTGGCCAAAAAAATCAACAAAGAACTAAAAGAAGGGCTCTATTTTATTGGTTTAGGAGGAACACATGTTGGTTATTTGCTAAAAAAAGAGGATAAATTATACCTCATCCACGCCAATTATGTTGACTCAGCTGTAGTGACCATTCAGCCCTTGATGAAATCAGTCTTTAAGTATTTTATGACGTGGTATGTGGCCGATATTACCCATAACAGAACATTGCTTCGCTATTGGCTTAGTGGAGAGAAATGTGAATTGCCTTATCCTGATTTAGAATAAGTTTTGTCAAGATTTTATGCGCAGGATTAATTTTTTTCATTTTTAAACTCCTCCCGTAACCACTCAATTTCCTCGCTAGTCAAGCCCGTAGCTTTTTTAATAAAGTCATTATCAGCCTTTAAACCAATCAGGTTTTTCGCAATTTCATGGATTTGGTCTTCCCGTTCCAGTTGGATGACTTTACGTCTGCCTACTTCAATTTTTGATTCTTCCCATTCTTCAGGACTAATGCTCTCGTATTTGATAATTTCCGAGGCTCTAAGAATCCCAGCATTGTGAATATTTATTTTTGGATCTTCCGGGTTATGGATGCTTTCATAAATCAAATCCAACCAATCCCGATAATTCTGTGGTGTATCTACTCCTTTGTAATTGGGATTCAAATAAATAAGTTCATGGTTGAAGATTTTACGCTCCAATCCCTTAAGATTTTTTGGATTGAGAGAAGAAATTAGTACCTCGTCTCGATAAAATTCGCGGGTTTTTTCATTGATTTTATAAGGGGCAGTCATGACAACGATCGTGTAAACCGTTCGTTCCACAGAATAATCCTGAGCATTGCGTTGTTGCTCTGTAATGGCTTGCAAATGGTAATGCAGAAATCGATCAAAGTTGTGATCGTATTCCACTTTTTGAATCTCAACTATTATCCTTTTTTTGCTGTCTTCTGCAAAAATATCATATTTGAAGTTGATGTTGCCCAGCTTTGGTTGAAAGGCTTTTTCTGTTTCAATCTTTTCGGGGTCTACTTCTATGCCTACAATATCCTTGACGAAAGCTTTAAACACGATTTTATCGGTAAAAGCTTTTTTGAAAAAAACTTCATTGTCTAAACGTGCAAGAGTCATGCTGTTCAATTTTCTGTACAAAGATACATATAAAATTGTAGCAAAGCAAGAAATAAAAACCTTAATTGTTTTAAATTCAATCAACCCCTCCGCTTCCGCCTCAAGTCCAAACTCCAATTGCTTTCCGCCACAGCTGGAATTTCCATTGGGGCATCAACTTCCCGTGCGGGAAGCTCCTGAATCTCCCGAATCGGCACATCCACCGATGGTGCCACCGTAAGAGACGCTTGCGTATGGCCATAATCCCAGAAACGACTGATGCGCCGACCTTCGGCTTCAAAACTGTTTACAGGATAAGTTTCGTAGGCGCGGCCTCCGGGGTGCGCTACATGGTAAGTGCAGCCACCGATGGAGCGTTTGTTCCAGGTATCGTACACATCAATCACCAGCGGCACATCAGCTTCCAGATCGGGGTGTAAGGCACTGGGTGGCTCCCAGGCTTTGTAACGGATTCCCGACACATATTCGCCATGGATGCCGGTACTCCGCAAGGGAATGCGAATGCCATTGCACAACAACTGATAGCGGTCAGAATTAATGCCCGTTACTTTGACTTCCAGGCGCTCCAGTGAGGAATCCACAAAGCGGGCAGTACCCGAATTGCTCATTTCTTCGCCCAATACATTCCAAGGCTCAATGGCGCTGCGCAGCACCATCTGCACATCTCCCACCTGGGTACGCCCAAAAAATGGGAAGCGAAACTCAAAGAATGGCTCCAACCATTCGATTCTGAAATTGAATCCTGCAGCCTGCATTTGATTGCACACATCGCGCAAATCTTCCCTTACATAGTGGTGCAACAGGTATTTATCGTGCAGCTCCGTTCCCCATCGCACCAGTTTCTGGCGGTAAGGCTGCTTCCAAAACCAGGCAATCAGCGTACGCAGGAGCAGAATTTGCACCAAACACATTTCCTTGATCGGGGGCATGTCAAAAGCCCGCAACTCCAAAATCCCCAATCGTCCTGCCGATGAATCGGGTCGGTACAACTTGTCGATGCAAAATTCGGCACGGTGGGTATTGCCCGTAATGTCGACCAGAAGGTTGCGGAAAATGCGGTCGGTCAACCAAAAAGGCAGGTTGTCTTCGCCTGGCTCAGGAATCTGGTCAAAAGCGATCTCCAGTTCATAGAGCATTTCCTGACGCCCTTCGTCAACCCGGGGTGCCTGACTTGTTGGGCCGATGAAAGCAGTAGAAAACAGGTAACTCAAGCCCGGGTGGTTTTGCCAAAAGCACAACAAACTGCGCAACAAATCGGGGCGGCGCAACATCGGGCTATCGGCAGGGGTTACGCCACCAATGGTGACGTGATTGCCACCACCCGTACCGGTATGTCGGCCATCGAGCATGAATTTCTCTGAGCCCAGGCGGCTTAGTCGGGCCGCTTCAAAAACGCTGTCGTATATATGCAGTACCTCCGACCAGTTTTTGGCAGGTTGAATGTTCACTTCAATCACACCAGGGTCGGGCGTAACGCCCAATTTTTCGACCCGGTTGTCGCGTGGAGGCTCATATCCTTCAATGACCACAGGAATTTTAAGGCGCTCTGCAGTTGACTCAATAGCGGCCAACAATTCCAGGTAATGCTCGATCAGCTCACAGGGGGGCATAAAGATGTAGATTTTGCCACCCCGCGCCTCCACACAAATGGCGGTTTTGAGCGTATTCATCAATTTAGTAGGGCGAAAAGTATCCTTTTCCGCTTCCTCTTTCTTCTTTTTGATGAAATATTGAGGGTCTTTGAGTTTGGCCTCTTCTTCGTCGATGGCCTCTTCGTCGTAAACCTTGGGGTTGGAAACCCGTTCAGGAACCCGTTCGTCGGGAGGACCATCGTAGCGATCTCCAACTTTGTGGTAATACTCCCCCAAAGCGCCCACTTCTTCAAAAGGGCTGCGCTCAATGGGTTCTTCTTTTTGCTCAGGAGCCAATACCGGCAAGCGATTCAGGGGCATGCGCAAGCCCATCGGAGAGTTTCCGGGCAACAAAAACATGTGCTTGCGGCTGAATTCCCAGACGCAACTCCACCAGGCTTCGGTATCGCGGTTCCAACCTATTGGCAAGGAATATCCTACTGGCTTATCCAGACCGCGCTCCAGCACTTCCATCAAAGTGCGGCGTTCTACGCTATCGTGCAAGTCAATTTTGAGCGGATCAACATTGGCGGGCAAGTTGCCTTCTTCCCAGAGGTAATAAAATACGTCTTCGTATGCAGCAGAGCGGTTATCGGGGTTGATGCCAATGAATTTTGCCAATTCCTGGATAAATGCCTCCGCATGGGTATGGTCAAAATTGTAGGATCCATTGATGTTGGCCAGCCATTCGGGTTTGCGCCACAGCGGTAGGCCGTCTTTGCGCCAAAAAAGGGAGTAAGCCCAGCGGGGAATCGGTTCCCCAGGGTACCATTTGCCCATTCCATAGTGGATAAAGCCTTTTTTTCCGAAAATTTCCTTGAGTATTAGCACGAGGTCATTGCCCAATTTGCGTTTGTCTGTGCCATCGGCAGCTCCGTTCCACTGTTCGGATTCCATATCGTCTACCGATACAAAGGTGGGTTCCCCTCCCATGGTGAGGCGCACATCTCCGTCTTGCAGTTCTTGTTCCACCGCATGGCCGAGTGCAATTACATCGGCCCATTGCGCTTCAGAATAAGGCTTGGTTACCCGTGGGTCTTCGTGAATGCGTTCAACGAGGTTGCTGAAATGGAAGGTGGTATGGCAGGGTTCCAGGCCACCCGAAATCGGTGCGGCACTTCCCGTATCTGGCGTACAGGCCAAAGGAATATGGCCAGCTTCGGCCAAAAGACCCGAGGTAGGATCCAATCCAATCCAACCAGCGCCAGGAATGTATACTTCTGCCCAGGCGTGCAGGTCGGTGAAGTCTTCCAAAGCACCAGAAGGGCCATCGAGCGCTTTTTGGTCGGCTT
Source organism: Haliscomenobacter sp. (assembly GCF_040403615.1). NCBI lineage: Bacteria > Pseudomonadati > Bacteroidota > Saprospiria > Saprospirales > Haliscomenobacteraceae > Haliscomenobacter > Haliscomenobacter sp. The sequence continues at coordinate 4,101 of NZ_JBBAKG010000122.1, forward strand.
TGAGTTGAACCAGATAACCCGACACAAACCGGGCGGCCAATCCAAAATGACGCAGCGCCTGTACCAGCACCCAACCCGAATCCCGGCAAGAACCAAGGGCTTTGCTTAAGGTTTCTTCACAGGTCTGCACACCGTGCTCCATGCGGATGCTGTAGTTTACCCGCTGGTTCAGGCTTTGGTTGATGTTGACCAGGAAATTATTAGTGGTATCGTAGAGGAATTTTTTGGAATCTTCAACAAACTGGGTCAATAAAGGGCCACTTTCGGTGATTTCGAGGTAGGGCGCCAATTCCTTGCGCAGGTGTTCTTCGTAGCTGAAAGGAAAAGATTGTGCGTATTCCTCCGAAAAGAAGTCGAAGGGATTGATGGCGCGCAATTCGGCAATCACTTCAACATCGACTTTAAACTCCTTTACTTTATCGGGAAAAACCACTCTGGCCAAAAAATTGCCAAACGGATCCTGCTGCCAGTTGATAAAATGCGGCTCAGGATGTATCTTTAGAGAATATGCGGCAATTTCGGTGCGGGAATGAACAGCAGGGCGCAACCGAATCGTTTGCGGCCACAATTTGATCAAACGATCGTATTCGTAATGGGTACTGTGGCGAATCGCTACTTTAATGGCCATGTTGAAAAAAATTTTCCAGGATGAAAAAAACCAAACGATTGAGCAAAAAAGAAATCAGTGGGTCAAAAAGTAACCCCATTCTGAAATAATGCTAGGTCAATCGCACTTATTTTTCCTGTATATTTGGTAAAAAAGCAATTTTAGATACAAAATGCGGATTGGATGGAATAACGGCAGATTGATAATTGTCCAATTTTTTCGCCATCCGTTTACAATCTCTGCAATTTTCTTGGCAATTTATTGATTTTTTGTAAAAAAAAGGTATTTTTGATCGAAACGATTTTTTATCCGTGAGCCGCATTGCTAAAGCGCTTGTCAAAACTGTATGCTTCATGACCACCGCGAGTAACTTATTTGAAAATTATCCACTCAATGCAGCCTTCTTTGATGAAGTGTTTCAGCCAGATGGTCGAGTATATCCCCACTACGAAGATGTACACCGGCAGTTTAGTATGCTGTCGAGTGCAGATTTTGAGCGACTGAACGAGTACGCCAAGCTTTCTTTTCTGAATCAAGGCATCACTTATGCTGTATACTCAGACGGCCACAAAGGTGCTGAACAAATATTTCCCTTTGACCTGTTTCCGCGCATCATTCCGGCCACTGATTGGATCAGACTGGAAAAAGGGCTGATACAGCGCAACGTGGCGTTGAATGAATTCATCAAAGACATCTATGGCAGTTGCAAAATCCTAAAAGACAAAGTAGTGCCTTCTGCCTTGATATTTTCATCGCCCCATTTCAGCGAGGAGATGAAAAGCATCCGGCCCCAGAAGGACATCTATTGCCACATTAGTGGTACCGACCTGATTCGGCACAGCGATGGCGAGTATTATGTATTGGAAGACAACCTGCGCAGTCCCTCTGGTGTAAGCTACGTATTGTCAAACCGCGATGCGATGAAGCGCACCTTGTCCAATGCATTCCGATGGGCCAATGTCGGTTCGGTCAACGAGTATCCAGCAGAATTGCTCTCGATGATCCAGTCTGTTGCGCCCAATACCGATGAAAGTCCCACTTGTGCCTTGCTGACCCCAGGTACTTACAACTCCGCCTATTACGAGCATTCCTTTTTGGCTCAAACCATGGGCATTGAGCTGGTAGAAGGGCGCGATCTTTTTGTAGAGAACAATTATGTTTACATGCGCACCATCCATGGCCCCAAACGGGTAGATGTATTGTACCGACGCATAGATGATGCCTTCCTCGATCCGCTGGTATTCCGCCCCGATTCAATGCTTGGGGTTGCAGGCATCATGGGCGCTTATCGGGCAGGCAACATCACCATCGTCAATGCACCAGGCACGGGTGTAGCTGATGACAAAGCAGTCTGTTCTTACGTACCCGCAATGATCAAGTACTACCTTGGTGAGGAACCCATCATCCCGAATGTGCCTACGTATTTGTGTGAGCGGGAAACCGACCTGAAATACGTACTGGAGTTTACCAGAGACTTGGTCATCAAACCCGTAGACATGTCGGGAGGCTACGGCGTAACCGTTTGCGACCGCCTCAGTAAAGCAGAGCTGGAAGAAGTCAAACTCAAAGTACAATCCGATCCCCGGAATTACATCGCTCAACCCCGGATGTCGCTTTCGGTGCATTCTACCTATATCGAAAACAAAGGCGAATTTGAACCGCGCCACATTGACCTGCGCACCTTCACCCTGATGGGCAAAGACCGCCAGTTTGTTCTTCCCGGCGGCCTCTCCAGGGTAGCCTTGAAAGAAGGCAATTTGATTGTCAATTCTTCGCAAGGGGGTGGATCGAAAGACACCTGGGTATTGGTGTAGACTGCTTGGATGCCGCTTCAAACGGATTGAGTCCATTCAAAAACCACACCTCAACTTTTGGATTAGAAAAAAAGAAAAACTATGCTAGCTAGAATAGCCAATACACTATACTGGATGGGGCGTTACCTAGAGCGCACCGAGCACATGGCGCGTTACCTCCGCGTACAGTATTTCACCACCCAGGACGCCCCAATGAGTCAAAACCGGGATTTTGTACTCGGGTCTATCGTCAACATGGCTGGTATTTCCTGGGAAGAGGGTAAGCCTTACAATGAATCCGAGATTTTGCACCAAATTGCCCTGGACACCAAAAATCCAATGTCCATCTTGTCGGCCATCACGAATGCGCGTGAAAATGCCCGGGGAATGCGCAACATCATTTCCACCGAGCTGTGGGAAGTGATCAACAAATACTATCACTTCGTCAACAATTACCCGGTCAATTATTTCAAAACCAGGGGCTTGTACGATTTTACCCTGACCGCAGGAGAGCATTGCTCCGTGATTCGAGGCTATGTAGACAGTACCCTGACCCACAATGAAGTATGGGCATTGATTCGCCTGGGCGTACACATGGAGCGCACCACCCAAATTGCCCGCATCATCAGTTGCAAGTTGTACGACATCTTTGTGCTGACCAATGGCAATGTAGACATGCCCGTAGAGAACTACCAATACACGGTTTTGTTAAAATTGCTGGAGAGTTTTGACATGAACCGACACCACTACAAAGCAGCACCTGACCGTCAAAAAGCATTGGAATTTCTGATTTTGAATGCCGATTTCCCTCGGTCATTGGCCTTCAATCTGCGGCAAATCCAATATTTTGTACGCAAGTTGGGCTTGCTCGAAAACTCGCCTGAAAGTGTAGGATTTATCATTGGCCGCCTATGCGCCAATTACCAATACCTTCTTTTTCCCGAAATTGAAAACCGGGTAGGAGAATTTGTGTCTGAAACGATGGGCAAAATCTATGAAATGCACGAAGCTTTAGATAAAAAATATTTTCAGGTTTAATCTGCCCCAACTTATGACCGATTACGTAGTTGAATACCGCACCCTTACGGAATATGAAAAAACCGTAAAACAAGGCGTGTATGAGTTTCTGATCATGCCCTGCGACAATGAAACCCAAAAGCTGAAACACCACCGGCTGCTGTACTCGATGTCTCGCGCACCCTTTATGGCCAACAACAAATATGGCTTTGTAACTTTACACTTTCATGCCAATAAAGAAACTTTTGAGTATTTTTCGTTGAATTTACTGGCTCAGGTGGCAAAAAATGTCCCCCCGATGGATTTGTTTTCCAACTTGGGCGCAGCCGAAGAGAAGGCAATTTTGGAGGATATTAATTTTCAAATGGACCACCAATCTTTCCTGCATACCACCACACTCAGCAAACTCAAACCTGGCGATTTTTCAGATTATTTACTCCTGCAAACTGGCGAACTGTTGGGCACCTATTTGCAGCGCCTCAACAATGAGGTGCACAATCTTTTGAGGTACCTCTCAGGCAGTACCCATACCCGTACTTCTGCGTTGGATGCGCTGCTGGGCGGAGCGGGCGTTTGCCAGGATTTTGCCCACATCATGATCGGTATTTTGCGCAACCAGGGTATCCCTGCTCGGTATGTTTCGGGGTATTTAAACCTGACCAACAACGCCAGCGATTCTCAATTGCATGCCTGGGTAGAAGTGTACATCCCTGATGTAGGCTGGCGCGGATTTGACCCCACCAACAATACCCAGGAAAACGACCTTTTCATCAAAATTGCCCACGGAAGGGATTACCTGGATTGTCAACCCATCAAGGGGGTATTGAATACCGAAGGGGGACACAAAACTTCTTACGAGGTTTCGGTACGCAACGGCAACGATTACAACTGGTTTTTGCAAGAGCAACAACAGCAGCAACAACAATAGTTTGTACTATGCAGTGGATTAACAAATTCATGAATATATTCGCAGGATAAAACACAACTTTGCAATGACTTATTGTTTAGGAATCAAAGTCCGAAGTGGCCTGGTGGCCATAGCAGATACCCGGATAACTTCTGGCACTGAAACAGCGACCGCAAAAAAAATTTCAGTTCACGAAAACGGCCGCAACAGCTTGTTTTTAATGACTTCAGGGCTGCGTTCCATTCGGGATAAAGCGGTGACTTATTTTGAAGAACTGTTTGAAGATGAATCCTTCAAGTTTGATAAAATGTACAAGGCCGTCAACATGTTTGGCGAGCAATTGAGGCGCGTAGCCCAGGAAGACAAACGATCCTTGGCCGAGTCGGGCATGTTTTTCAACCTATACGCCATTGTGGGGGGGCAATTGGAAAACGACAAGGAACACATGCTGTACCTCCTGTATCCTGAGGGCAACTGGATCGAAATTGGCGAGGGCTCGCCTTTTACCATCATCGGCAATTCGGGATACGGCAAACCCATTCTAAATCGAGCACTCAATTATGAATCCAGTTTGCGCTTTGCGTTTAAAACCGGTTTTCTTTCCTTTGATTCCACCAGGGTAAGTGCCAATGACGTGGGTTACCCCATCGATGTTGCCCTTTACCCGCGTGACTCGTTTAAGCTTGAGCAGCATCGCCTCGAAGAAAAAGATACGGCTCAAATCGGTCAAATGTGGGCCAATAAACTCAAAAACAGCATCGACGAGATCCCGGAAAGCTGGATGGACGCTTTTTTGAACAAAACGGATTAACTCAATCCAATCACTTTTCCCTCTACAACATCGATGTGCAAAGCCTGCGGGTCTTTGGGCAAGCCTGGCATGCGCATGATATCGCCAGCAACAGCTACGATGAATCCAGCACCCTGGTTGATGAGGAGGTTTTCAACGTGGAGCATAAAATCACTGGCAAGGCCAATTTCGGCAGCAGCATCGCTGAAGGAATACTGGGTTTTGGCGATGCACACGGGCAAGTGCGACAAACCCAGGTTTTCGATTTTTTTCAATTCCCGCTCTGCGGTTTTGCTGTACACCACTCCCCTGCCCCGGTAAATTTGGGTTACGACTCGGTGGATTTTTTCAGGAATCGAATCTGCCAACGCATAGGTGTGCCGAATGGGTTGAGATGGTCTTTTTTCGATCACTTCGATCACTTTTTCAGCCAGGGAAACAGCCCCTTTTCCGCCTTCAGCAAAGCCATTGTGCAGTGCAAAATCGGCCCCTCTTGCTTCACACCATTGTGCAGTGTACTCGATTTCTTCAGGAATGTCGAAATGGTATTGGTTGAAGGTGACGACTACGCTTTGTCCAAAGTTTTGCAGGTTTTCGAGGTGGCGTTCCAGGTTGGATAGACCTGCCTGCAATCCAGAAAAGTTGGGCTTTTTAATGTTGGCTAGAGCTACTCCCCCATGCAATTTCAGCGCCTGGGAAGTGGCCACCAAAACGGCAACTTTGGGTGCAATTCCCGCTTGCCGACATTTGATGTTCAAAAATTTCTCCGCACCCAAATCCGCGCCAAAACCTGCTTCGGTGATCACATAGTCCCCATACGTCATGGCCATTTTGGTGGCCAATACCGAGTTGCAACCGTGGGCAATATTGGCAAAAGGGCCACCGTGCACAAAGGCTGGCCCAGCTTCCAGGGTTTGCACCAGATTGGGATCAAGTGCATCTTTCAACAGCACGGTGATGGCCCCACCTACACCCAAATCAGCTGCGGTAAACGGTTGGTTGTCGTGGGTATAGCCCAGGAGAATTTTGTCGATGCGCTGGCGCAGGTCATCCAGATTGCTGGCCAGACAAAAAATAGCCATGATTTCCGAGGCAGCCGTGATGTCAAATCCCGTTTCTTGAGGAATGCCGTTGCTGGCGCCGTTGAGTCCCGACACGATGTAGCGCAGCGAGCGGTCGTTGACGTCCAACACCCTGCGCCAGGTGATTTGTTTCAAGGCGCGGGATGTTCCTCGGTTTTGGTATTGATAATTGTCCAACAGAGCGGCAATCATGTTATTGGCCGCCGTAATGGCGTGAAAATCGCCCGTAAAATGGAGGTTGATGTCCTCCATCGGAACCACTTGTGCATATCCACCTCCGCAAGCCCCGCCTTTCATGCCAAAACAAGGCCCGAGAGAAGGTTCTCGCAGCGCCACAATCGCCTTTTTGCCCAATTGTTGCAAGCCCTGCGCCAAGCCCACTGCCACCGTGGTTTTGCCAATTCCCGCTTTGGTGGGCGTAATGGCGGTCACCAAAATCAAATTGCTCTGGGCCACCTTGCTTTCCTCAATTTGGGTGTGGCTGATTTTGGCTTTAAAGTGACCATAGGGAATGATCTGTGCGGGGGCAATGCCAAGACCAGCAGCTATTTCGGCAATGGGCCGTAGGGAGGTTTCCTGCGCAATTTCGATGTCTGTCTTCATGTGGAATGGCGTTTTTTTTTCCAGTCATAAAGAAAGGGAATAATTCATTTAGGTGCAAGCGCAAGATTCAGCGCTTGAGGTGATTTTGATTAGGTAAAGCTGGTTTGCAATTTTGAATGGGAATGGGAACGCGGATGAAACGGATTGGGCGGATTTATTCGAAACTTTTTTGTTTTGACCAGAAAAAAACCTATTTTTAGATGATAAAACCATCAATTTATGATTTTATTGATTGAGACATCTGATCAAAATGCCATTGAAACGTTGACAGAAGTGGCAAAATCCCTAAACGTTGTTTTTCGGATTCAAGATGACCTGGATACGGTGTCTGAAGAAGAAAGACTGCGCAGAATGAACATCATTCAACAATTTAAAGGGGGGCTGAAAAACTATTTCACAGGTTACCAACCTGATAAACATGACTGGTACCAGCAATGAAGATATTTTTGGATAGTAGTGTGCTGATCGAATACGAAAAGCAAACCAAAACTGAACTCCTGCAAAAGCTTGTCCAAAGTGATCACAAAATCTTGATCAATCCGATTGTAGTCAGCGAATATCTATACCAGTTATTGGGTATTCTGGGTGGACGATCTCCAATGAGTATTTGCGAAAGTGGGAAAATCAACGAAGTATTATCACTCCATGACACAAAAACATTTCTTACTGGTTTTCACTTCCTGGCCATTCCCGAAGATGCGCTATCTTTATCAGTAGATTTTTATGAAAAAATACAATTTACTGCCTAATGATGCGCTGATTCTCGCCAGTTGTAAGCTTCAGGAGGTAAAAGTACTTGCGAGCTATGATTCTGATTTTTATCATTCGTGTGTTGCAGAAGGGATTCAGTTGATTACAAAAGTTAGTGATTTGAGGTAACTGAACTGTTACTTCAACTGGCACAAACAGTTTTTATAGACAATACAAGCTTCAGATAACCCCTACCCCACCGCCACCTCAAACTGTCCGCCCACATTCTCATAATCCCTGAAATCCACTGGCATTACGCCTGACACCCCTTGTTCGGCCATATACACGCCATAAATGGTATCCACTGCGGCCATGGTCAGCTTATTGTGGGTCACGATGATGAATTGGGAGTCTTTGGAAAACTTCTTGATGATGCGGTTGAACTTGGTGATGTTGCCATCGTCCAATGGTGCGTCTACCTCGTCGAAGATACAGAATGGCGCGGGTTTCAGCAGGTAGAGGGCAAAGAGCAGCGCCGTGGCCGTGAGGGTTTTTTCTCCCCCCGACAATTGACTGATCGTTTGGGGACGTTTGCCTTTGGGCTTGGCCACGATCTCGATGCGGGAATCCAGGGGATTCTCCGGGTCGAGCAGGATCAGGTCGCAGTTGTCGTCTTCGGTGAAAAGACTGCGGAATACGTCGATGAAGTACAAGCGCGCCTTCTCAAAAGCTTCGAGGAATTGCAGGGTCGCGGTTTCTTCGATTTCCAGAATGGTTTGTTCCAGTGATTTTTTGGCGGCTACGATGTCGTCGCGTTGTTTGGCAATGTTGTCGTACCGTTCCTTGATTTCGGTATAGGCTTCTACGGCCAGGGGGTTGATTTCTCCGTAATTGTCGAGGCGTTTTTTGAGTTTGTCTACCTCCTCCTGCATCTCTGCTTCCGGGCGTTTGATGCTGGGTTCCTCGTTCAGGATGTCGTTGATGCCGATTTCAAACTCGATGCGCAGGCGCTGCGAGATGGAACTAATTTCAAACTTGACGTCGTTGAACTTGTCTTTGAGGGTGTTGATCAAGATTTGCAAATCTTGCTGCTGGCGGGCCAGTTTGCGCAGGCGGTCTTCCATTTCCACCATCCCGGTGCGGGCCTTGAAGTAGATTTGCTCGGCTTCGGTAAGCGAAGATTCGTGGGTGCCGCGCTCGGCGTACGCCTCCTGCAACCCGGTAGCCAGACGCAACAGCTCATCGTTGACTACTGAGATGTCACGATCCGCGTTCAGAATGCCTTGCTGGTTTTGTTGCAGGGCATTTTTGGTATCGGTGATCTGTTTTTCGCGGAACGACAATTCCTGCTGAAACGTAGTGACCTTATTTTGCTGACGGATGAACTGAATGTTCTTTTCATTGTAAGCTGCCGAAGCCAGGCTGAGTTGATCGGCCAATTGGCGGAAGCTGCCATCCGTTTGTGCGATTTTTTCTTTTACACCATCCAATTCCAGGTAGCGCTCGTTGAGTTGGGCATCGATTCCACTTACCGCTTGGGTCAATTCCTGGATGCGTTTTTCGATCAATTCCCGGCGGTTGGCCACTTCCTGAATTAGGGATTCAAAGTTGGCCAAACTGGTGGACAGTGACACTTTTTCCTGCGCCAACTTGTTCAACATGCTGCGTTGTTGCTGCATTTCGAGGTCGGGGCGTTTGGCTTTGAGGGCATCTACCCGTTCTTTGAGGTTGAAGGAGGTAGTAGACAAACGGTTTTCCTCACTTTCTGCTTTTTTGATGGCCTCTTCCAGTACTTCGAGGTTCTTCTTGCGGCCAATTTTTTTGCCCTCAAACAAACCGATCGAACCACCCGATACGCTGAAACGGCGCTTGATGATGCGCCCGCTGCGCGAAAGCACCACTACGTCCTGTTCTGGCAAGGCCCCCTGGATGTCTTCTTTTTCGGTGAGCAGTACATTTTCGAGCAGGTAGCCTACCAGGTTGCGGTAAGCGGGATCGGTTTGCACCAACTCCATGGCCATTTTCATCTCTGAAAAGAGCATCATGGGCATTTGGTAGTCTTTGAAGGCATCGAGCACAAAGAAATTGGCCTTGCCCTTCTGGGTTTTGCCCAGCAGTTCAATGGCGTAGTACGCTTCTTCCAGGTTATTGACCACGAAGTAGTTGAGGTAAGGCTCCAGGAAGTTTTCGATGGCTACCCGGTATTCCTCGCCTACGTAAATCAAGTCTGAAAGCAAGGGCGCGCCTTTGTCCCAGTCTTTGCTTTTGACCAAATACTGGATGGATTCCGGGAAGCCTTCCAGGTTTTCCACCATGCTTTTGGTCAGTTTGAATTCGTTGCGTTTGGCGTCCAGATCACGGCGTACGCGGGCTATCTTTTGGGTAATCTCGCTCAGTTCCGCTTCTCCTTTTTGCAGGTCGAGTTGGCGCTGTTCTTCCGCTTGTTCGAGGCGGGTTACGGCTTCTTGTTGGGTTTGCTCTTGCTTTTCCAGTTCCTGCACCTTGTTGCGCAGGCCTGCTACCGATTCCTGGCGTTGGCGGATTTCGGCATCGTTGCGGTTGATGTCCTGGTTGTTGTTGTCGATCTGGTTGAGGTTGATCGCTTTTTGTTTCTCCAGTTCGTTGATGGCGCGTTCCAGGCGTTGTTGTTCCTGGATCACCACATCAAGGTCGGCTTTCATGGTGCCATGACCGCCGCGGGTCTTATCGAGTTGGATTTCAGCGCTTTCCAGCTCTTGCTCCAGGCGCGCTTCCACCCGTTTTTCCACATTCAGTTCCGAGCGGTAATGCTCGATGTCTTCTTCCAATTGCACGATGCGGCCCTGCGCTTGCTGGATGTCTTGCTCCTGTTTCTGGCGGTTTTGTTGCACAAACTGGAGTTTTTGCTCCAACATGCGGCGGTCGTTTTCCATTCCCCGGATACGGCCTACGAGGCTATTGAGGTCGCGTTGGCGATCAGAAAGGGCTTTTTCTTTGTCGAGGTGAGTGAGGCGTTCTTTTTCCAGAGCAGCTTCTAGGTTGCGGCTTTCGACGTCGATCTGGCGAAACTTGTCTTGTTCCTGCTCAATCTCGCTTTGCAGGGTTTTGTGTTTCCCCTTCAAAGCGCCAACTTTGATCAAAGCCAGGGCGACGCTGAGTTCTTTGTATTCGGCTTTGAGTTCGAAGTATTTTTGGGTGCGCTTGGCCTGTTTTTCCAGCGATTTGAGGTTGCTTTCAATTTCGGCCAAGAGGTCTTCAACCCGATCCAGGTCTTCGCTGGTGCTTTTGAGTTTGCTGAGGGTTTCTTTTTTGCGCAGCTTGTATTTGGATACGCCCGCGGCTTGCTCAAACATCTTGCGGCGAGAGTCTTCCTTGTCTTCCAGAATGTCGTCCACCATGCCCAGGGCAATGATGGCGTAGGAGTTGGAGCCGATGCCCGTGTCCAAAAACAACCCAGTGATGTCCTTGAGGCGGCAGGTTACGCCGTTTAGGCGGTATTCACTTTCCCCGCTGCGGTACAGCATGCGGGTGATGGTAACGGTATTGTATTCGGTCGGAAGGAGGTTCTTGGTGTTTTCAAAAGTCAACGAAACCTGGGCGATGCCAGCGGGTTTGCGCTTTTTAGTGCCATTGAAGATGACACTCGACATTTGATCCAGGCGCAGTTCCCGGCTGCTTTGCTCACCCAATACCCAGCGAATGGCGTCAACCACATTGGATTTCCCCGATCCATTGGGGCCCACAATGCCAATGACATCCGCCCCAAAATTGATGA
>NZ_JBBAKG010000123.1:0-15183 GCF_040403615.1 Haliscomenobacter sp.
AGCCTAAAAAAAAATCGGGAAGTAATTTTTTGCGTCAGACTAAGGTTGGGGGGGTGAACACTCCAACCTCATTTTATTGTGAAGCAATTACAAACGCAACACAAACCCAGTTACCAAAAATTGGCGCTTGATTTGATTGGCATACACCGCTGCCGTTTCGCGATTGTCAAATTTGCCAGCAAAAATTTTATAGGTATTGATGCCATTCACAGTTGATGCTGAAGTCACGTAAATTTCGCGTAGTCCCAGCGTTACCAGCGATTGAGCTTGTCGGATTGCATTGTCCATATTGGCATAAGAACCCACCTGCACAGAATAACCACTTCCTGGTGCAAGACTTGGAAAATTGCCAATAGTGGCATTGCTATTGAACTGTGCATTGGAATTGGTAGCCGGATTTGTGGATGCATACCTGTTATTTCCGGAATAGTTGTTGTATTCTGACGGTGTTTGACTGGCTATTTCATTGGAGGTATTGTAGTTTGAAGGCACGCCTCTACTTTGAAAACGGCGATCATAAGATGGAGGAACAGGGCCGTACTGAGGTACAGCAGAGGTGTTTTGATTTCCGGGTTGTTGCAAATTGCTATTGGCAGTATAGCCATTGGTTCCTCGCGCAGTAAAATACTCTTGTGGCGTATCTTGTGGCGCATTTTGTGGCACTCCATTGTAAATTCGGTCAAATGCGAAAGCATTGGCACTTTGGCCATTTGCAGCATTGTAATTGGCAGCAGTTGCATTGTTTTCTGCAAAGCCAAAATATTCTACTTTGACATTGGCATTTCCCGATAGTGTCAAATCAATCAACGAGGCTGCGGCCATAGACAAATCAAGGATAGATCCATCCGAGCGAAATGGCCCCCGGTCATTGACGCGTACAATTACCGATTTGCTGTTGTCAAGACGGGTGACTTTCAACAAAGTACCTTTTGGGTAGGTTCGGTGTGAAGCTGTAAACTGTGCGCGATCGTAAAACTCGCCATAGGCAGTAGGATGGCCTTGCAAGCCATCGGAGTAGAACTTGGCCATACCCGTTTCGGCTTGCTGCGCAAAAACCAAGGCAGAGTACAAAAACAGGACAGCCAGAATGCTGTATACTTTACGAAGTTTGTTCATTGGTCAAATAACTTTTTGAAAATAACGAAAAATATAACGAAAAGTTACAGCAAAAATTATGCAAGAATATTTTGGCAGTTGCTAAGCTTCAAAAAGTGCATTGACAAAAGTGAGTTTATCAAAAGGTTGAAGTTGATCAATCCCTTCTCCAACACCAATGTATTTGATGGGAATTTTTAGTTGATTCGAAATGCCAATGGCTACTCCCCCTTTGGCGGTACCATCCAATTTGGTCAGCGCCAAGGCGCTTACATCGGTCACTTCCGTAAAATGTTTGGCTTGTTCAATGGCGTTTTGGCCTGTAGTGGCATCCAGTACCAGCAGCACTTCATGCGGTGCGGATTCTATTTTTTTGCTGATGGAACGTTTGATCTTGCTCAATTCCTGCATCAGTCCGGTTTTGGTGTGCAAGCGACCAGCCGTATCAATGATCGCAATATCGCAATTGTTTTGGATGGCGTAGTTGACCGTTTCGTATGCTACTGCGGCAGGATCTGCATTCATTCCCTTGCTGTAAAAATCACAACCTACCCTTTCTGACCAAATTTTAAGCTGATCAACTGCAGCGGCGCGGAAAGTGTCTCCTGCACCTAACACAACCTTTTTGCCCTGTTTTTTAAATTGGTGTGCCAATTTGCCGATGGTGGTGGTTTTGCCTACCCCATTTACGCCTACAACCAACAAGATAAAAGGCTTGACGCCTTCAGGCAATTCGTAACCTGAAACATCTTTGGTATTGTTCTCCGCCAGTAATTGTACAATTTCATCGCGCAGGATAAAATTCAATTCACTGGTACCAAGGTATTTATCTTTTGATACACGGGCTTCGATCCTTTTGATGATTTCATTGGAAGTGGCCCGACCAACGTCAGCAGAGATGAGCAAGGCTTCCAATTCGTCCAGTACTTCTTCATCTACAGTAGACCTACCGGCCACCATTTTAGAGAGACTGTTGAAAAACGTACTCTTGGTTTTTTCAAGTCCTTTATCGAGATCCTCTTTTTCCTTCTTTCCAAAAAGATTGCTAAAAAAACTCATATCTATGGACAATTATCGGTGAAACAAGATCAAAATGGGGTGAAGAGTGATCGATTTCCTGCCTGGAGGTTAAGAATCACAGCTCACTGCCAACTGAAAAGGCTTTTCCTGTGCGAACACAAGAAAAGCCTTTTTAGGGACGATGCATCAGACCATGCATATATTTACTTCAAAGAAGCAATAAAAGCGTCTTTTTTGTCTTTGTGCACCATTTGCTTTTTGTAGCTGTACTTGCCAGTTTTAGGATCTTTGACGCTCACTACGATTTGAACGTAATCACGACCAGAGCCAATGTTGGCGACACGCTTAGCAACTTTTGCGTTTTTGGATACCTTTGCCATTGTAAACGATTTATGGGGTCAAATTAAGGCTTTTTTGTGGAATCCACAATTTTTACCTCAATCTTCGCTCAATCAGCAATTATTTAATTTCTCGGTGTACAGTCACCTTCTTCAATACGGCGTTGAATTTCTTCAATTCCATACGGTCGGGTGAGTTTTTGCGGTTTTTCTGGGTAACATAACGGGAAGTACCTGGCAGACCAGACTTCTTATGCTCAGTGCATTCAAGGATAATTTGAATGCGGTTACCTTTACTCTTCTTTGCCATGACGACTAAAAATTACTTGTTTAAGAACCTTGTTCTAAAATCACTCCGGTATCAACACCCTCTTTCTCTAAGCGCTGCAAGTATTCATAAATCCCCAATTTGCTGATGTTGCGCATTGCGGAAGTACAAAGCTTCAAAGTAACCCACTGATTCGTTTCAGGGATAAAGAAGCGCTTTTTTTGCAAATTTGGCAAAAAGCGACGCTTGGTTTTGCGGTTAGAGTGCGAAACGTTGTTACCTACAATCGGACGCTTTCCAGTAAGTTGACAAACCTTAGACATAATAAATAAATTTAAAAAGTTCAAGGTGTCAAAGGCTTTAAACCTAGTTGAACTTTTGACCTTGAACTTTTCGATCCAGAGAATTTTTATCCACCAAACCGATGGATAATTCATCAGAGTGACGCTGTAAGGAGTCGAACCTTAAACCTCCTGATCCGTAGTCAGGTGCTCTATCCAATTGAGCTACAGCGCCAGTGTATATTGCCGTGTTTTGCAATTGCGGATGCAAAGATAAGTAGCCTTGTGGAAGTGTGCAAGCCTTTTTTTAGTTTTTTTAAAGCTAAAATGCATTCTTTCCATAAAGCCTTAAACTCGAGGCGATTTTTTTCTCAAAATAAATTTTATTCACCCAATAATAAAATAAAAACCTATCTTTGACGCAGCCATTAATCTATTAGAGCCAAACGCCGTTTTCCCCCTCACGCTAATTTGGCTGCTCGCCGGTAAATCACAGCTTCTCGTTTTTGAGTTGCCTCTTCACTCCTTTAGTACACATTTTTTGTTTCTTTTGGCAAGCCCAACAAGAAACAGTTACGGTTGATTTTACTCATTCGTAGACTTTTACGCGGTATCCGTTACAAGCCTTTGCTTGTTGCGTCTACAGATGTAGCTGCCTACTCCTTTGTATGTTGATGATTTCATGAATATAAAAATGACAAATTTGGTTCCCATGAAGATGACCTCTACTCACTTTTTTTCTTTTTTGTACCGGATTTTACCGGTTGGGTTCCTGCTCGGAATGTTTTTGATTCCTAAGTGGGGACAAGCCCAATGCGATCCTCGTACATCCTGTGTCAGCCAAGTACAGGTGTCGATGGATGCAAACTGTAAATTTACAGTTACCCCTGCATTGGTTGGGTTCGGAGCTTGTGTCGGTACCTACCGGGTGGCGATAAGCGACAGCAATCCATCCAATGGCAACATCATTGATTGCCCTGGCCTTTGGGATTACGGAGTACTGAACGCCAACAATGAAGTCGTTTGCTGGGGTAAGATCCTGGCCGAAGACAAAAGTGGTCCCAAACTGATCGGGACGGATTTTATTTCTACGCCATTATGGTGTACTGACATTGACTATGTGCTGAACAACCCCAAAACGGTGGGCCCAACCAACACCAACCAGTCTTTGAGTGCACTCATCACCGGCTCTGTGATTGATTCGAATGTGAAAAACCTGGGGATTCCCAATTTTGAAGACAATTGCAAATCTTGTGGTTGCAATGTCACCCTCAAATTTTCAGACCGGATTGAATACCTGAATTGTACCGAAAGCCTCACCAGCGGGATTTTTGCCCGAATGTACCGGGTTTTCGTTGCCACCGACTGCCGCGGCATGACCCAGAGCGTGGAACAGGTCATCACCTTCCGCCGTCCTGTATTGAATGATTTCAAATTTGATTTTGCTGGAGACGCCAATTATAAAGCCATCATTGCTTATGATGCCTGTCTGGCCAACAAGAATCAGATTCGCCGCATTGATGTGGTACCTTATCTTACCAACTTCTTTGGTAAAAAAGTATACCTCGATTCCCTCGCCTGCAATTATGGCCTGAATGTGAGCGATACAGAGTTTCCAATTTGTAATGGAAGCGGACTCAAAATCGAGCGCATTCTGAAACTGTATGATTGGTGCCTCAACCGCGAGATCGGACAATATAAAATACTGATCAAGATCGGGGACATTAGTGGCCCCAGGGTGCAAAAACTTTCCCGTATCCCCATCCTCAGTACCGGGCCTATGGATTGCACCGCAGCGCTACCAACCACTGCATCTGGGTTGCGTGCGGTTTTGGGTGTAACCATCACCGACAATTGCAGCCTCGGCGCACTCAGCCTAAGGGTACGCACCAAAGGTAAAATTGTTAGCGGAATCGTAGTGGATACCAGCAGCTGGTCCAATGTGAACTATCCGACCGTCAATGGTTTCATCACGGGCTTGACGGTTGGCCGCCACCGAGTGATCATCAATGCCAATGACGGTTGCTCCAACTCAATTGTGGATTCAGTGGAGTTCTTTGTAAGAGATCTCATCGCTCCGGTGGTGAAGTGTGACAATACCTTGCGGATTTCTTTGTCCAATACACCCGGCTATCAAACTGGTTATGGCAAAGTGACCGCTGCTGACGTAGACGAAGGTTCCTGGGACAATTGCGGACGACTAAAATGGTTGCGAGTACGTAGGGTCGTTGCACAAAGTTGCGAAGCTACTTTTGTAGCCAGTGGTTACGACGTCAATAGCAACGGGAAAATTGATCCCTTGCCTACCAACGGAGACTGGACGACAGCAGATGGGTATGACCTCAATGGTGATGGGGATTTAGCTGATTTTGGCGAAACCTTCGTGATCAAGGATGGAAAACTATTGTCTCCATTAGGAGATTACGTCGAATTTTATTGTTGCGACCTCGCTGGTGCAGTTACGGTAGAATTATGGGCGGAAGACCTGGGTGGAAACCGCAACTATTGCTGGCTAGACTTGCAAATTGAAGACAAAACTGCTCCTATCTGCGTAGCACCCTGGGACATCTCTATTTACTGTACCGATAAGGATTTGGGTAGGTTGCCCGATCGGGTTGCCTCTGGGGTTGCTTATGGCGATGTTACCATTCAGGGCGGAAATGATTGTACCAACCTCAATGTACAATACAGTGTAGTCAACAACGTCAAGTGTGGTAAAGGGGTGATCATTCGCCGCTGGACCATCACCAAAGCTGGACAATCTACCACCTGCGAACAACGCATTACCGTACTGCCCATTACGGAATACGACATCTGCTTCCCTCGCGATGCAACCGCCGATTGTAAATCCGTTAAAGCCGACTCTGCCTTTACTGCTTCTTTGGGTTGTGATGTTGTGGCCGTCAATGTATCCGACAAACGTTACGATGCCAGCGATAGCGAGTGCTACAAAATTTTCCGCACCTATACTGTCATCAACTGGTGTGCGTACGACGACCGTTGTGGTGATCCAATGACAACTGGCCGCGTATATGTAGTAGACCGGGCAACTTTTGGAAACAATGGAAAAAATCAAATCTATGTTCTGGTGCGCGATAAAAACCGCGATGGCGACGAAGAGTTTTGGTTGTCTAAAAACCGTATCCCTGAAGACGCTGACGATATCCGGTTTACGCCTCCTGTTTGCGACGCAACGGATGATTACTACCACAGTTTCATGTATACCCAGATCATCAAGGTAGAAGACACTCAATTGCCCGTGGTGACCCGCCCACAATTGAATGTGTTCCCTACGCGCAGCACCGATTGTTTGGCTGATGTGACCATTACCTTCCAGGGCAGCGACAATTGTACGGCCAAAGTTGATCTGGAAATTCCGCAACTCATGGTTGCGCCCAACCAAATCATCAGTGGGAATTTCATCATGTACAATTCCTCCCGCTGGACGACCAAAGACAATGGAAATGGAACGTTTACCGTAACCATCAAAAACCTGCCCGAGGGCAAACACGATTTGATTGTGTCAATTCGGGACGGCTGTGGTAACCTTAGCCTACCTACCCGCATTCCATTTGAAGTACGCGACCGCAAAGGCCCCGCACCGATTTGCATCAATGGTCTGTCTGTATCCCTGATGAGCGATGAGCAGGGCGGCGGAACCATGGCGGTTTGGGCAACGGATTTTGTTGCCAGCCCAATTTACGATTGCAATGGCCAAGGCGAAGCCAATACCCAGGGCTTGAAGAAAGTAACCAAATATTCAGTCAATCGCAAAGGGGGAGTAGTAGATGTGGCCAATACCGGCTTGCTGCTGTCTTGCGCCGATAAAGGCAAATTGGTAGAAGTAGAAATTCACGCTTGGGACGAAGCGGGCAACCACGATTTTTGCCTGACCACCATTCAGGTAGACGACAACAATAAGGTCTGCCCAAGTGGAACGGTTCAGCCAGTAGCCATTTCGGGGTACGTTGCAACTGCTCAGAACAATATGATGAAAGGTGTGGCCATCCAACTTTCTGGAGATGCCGTAAAGCAATACATGAGTGGCAGCGATGGTACGTTTAATTTCGCAGGATTGAGCAAAGGCAAAAATTATACCCTTACTCCAGATATGAACAAGGATTTTGGCAATGGCATTTCCACCCTTGACTTGATTTACATCCAAAAGCACCTGATCAATTTGCAACCCATAACTGATCCATATCTCTTGATTGCCGCTGATGTTGACAATTCAGGCCACGTTTCAGTTGGAGATCAGATTCGCTTGCGCAAGTTCATCCTCAACATGATTCCTGACTTTGGTGGTACCAAAAGCTGGCGCTTCGTAGATCAGGCTTACCGCTTTCCAGTACCATTGAATCCCTGGAAAGAAGCCTTCCCAGAGGCAATTGGAATGGTGAATTTGGACCACGACGTCAAAGCCAACTTTGTAGGCATCAAAGTGGGTGACTTGAATCAAAGTGCAACCGTAACCGCCTTCCAGGTACCGGATCTGCGCAGTGGCGAGAACCTCAAGCTTTTGGTCAACAACCTGAATCTTGAAGCGGGTAACACCTACGAAATCCCTGTAACTGCTTCCGATTTGAGCAAAATCACCGGTTATCAGTTCGCACTGGATCTCGACAACAAAGCGCTTGAATTCGTTGGCATCAAAGATGGGGTGGCCAAACTGGAGAACTTCGGCATCTTTGCCGATCGCGGCATCCTGACCACTTCCTGGATGGACTTAGGTAAGGAAAAGAACGGCGCACTGTTTACGTTGGTGGTAAAAGCCAAAAGCGACCTCAAGTTGAGCCAGGCATTGCGCATCAATCCGATCGTGATGAACGCTGAAGCCTACAACCGCGATTATGAAGTAATGGGTGTAGCCCTTGCTTTTGGAGAACAGGCAATCCAAGATTCGAATCGTGGACTGACCCTGGAGCAAAACCAACCCAACCCATTCCAGGCAGAAACCCAGATTGGATTTTGGCTGCCCAAAACCGGCGAAGCTTCCTTGAATATTTACGATGTAACGGGCAGAACAGTTAGATCCTTGCGCAAGAATTTTGACCAAGGTTACAACCAGGTAGTGATCAATCACAACGATCTGCCTAGCACCGGCGTATATTACTACACGCTAACACAAAATGGCGAAAAAGCCACGCGCAAGATGATTGTAACCAAGTAAAGAATAAAAGTATATTTTACTAATAACGAGGGCTTTCCGCTACAAAGTGGAAAGCCTTTTTAGTTCATAAAGCCCGATAATGAAATTAATTTGGTGTAAAATTGAAATTCACGAAATTTTCTGCAATTATTCTTTAGGGATTTGTCTACTTTATTTTACCTAATTGAAATGAGCTTTGGAGAAGTTTTATCAGACCAGGTCAAACTATGGAGGTAAAAAAATTTACCGATGAACAATTAGTCGGATTTCTTCGCGAAGGAAACAGGATGGCCTACGAAGAAATTTATCACCGCTATTGGGATAAATTATACGTTTGGGCATCGCACCAGATTGGAGCGGAGAATGCAGAAGAGGTAGTTCAGGAAGTGTTTCTGAGCCTTTGGCTCCGTCATGCAGAAGTGGTGATCAAGCGCTTGGAAGTTTACCTGGCCGTGGCCGTCAAAAACCTGGTTTATAACTTCTTCAAATCCCAACTCACCTACCGGAAATATCAGGAATACATGATTTTTAGAGAATTAGACAATTCTCCTGATGGAAATGAAATCCTGAACTTCAAAGAATTGACCGATGAGATTGAAAAGGCGCTGAACCGCTTGCCTGAAAAAAGTGCCGATGTGTTTCGACGCAGTCGCTTTGAGAATCAACCGGTCAAAGAAATTGCCAAACAATTGAATCTAAGTGAAAAGGCAGTGGAATACCACTTGACCAAATCCTTGAAATACTTGAAAAATACCTTAAAGTCATATCACACTGATAATTGATAATCCTTAAACTATGTTGACATGACCCAAAAGGAGTTCAATGAACTGTCCAAACGCTACCTTGAAGGAAAGACTACTGATGAAGATGAAAAGCCTATTCTGGCGTGGTTCGATGCCCAACCAGAATTCAAAAAGGCCGATCATCCAAACGAAGAGTCTCTGAAGGCCAGGAAAAAAGTCTGGTCTAACCTGCGTAAAGAAATCTATGGATCCGGCAGCGTGAGAATTGTTCGCATGGTATGGGTATTAGGTGCGGCAATTTGTGGCTTATTGGGGTATATCGGGGTACTTAAACTGGACTTATCCAGACCATCCCCAAAACAAGCAAAGCCACAAATGGCAATTGCCCACCGTGGGATTGAGCTGAAGAACAACACGTATTCCGATCAAAAAATAAGCCTTGTAGATGGTTCACTTGTCGTGTTGAAACCTGGCAGTAGCCTGATTTACAACAAGGACTTTAACTTAAGCAAGCGCGAGCTATACCTGGATGGTGAGGCATTTTTTAAAGTCACCAAAAATCCATCCAAGCCATTTATTGTGCATGCAGGCAAACTGGTTGCAGAGGTCATCGGAACTTCTTTCTCGATCAAGAATGCCAAAGAATCAAAAAACGTGGAAGTAGATGTACTGACGGGCAAAGTTTCAGTTTATGCCCAGAAGATGACCCCAACCTCATCTGATACTGTCCAAAAAAAGATAGGAGTTGTCTTGACCCCCAACCAGCGTGTTCAGTACTTGAAAAGCGAACACCGATTGGTGAAATCCATTGTGGAAATCCCCAACGTCATCATTTCCAAGGAAGAACTCAAAAAAATGACGTTTTTCAATGCACCCATCGGGCAAGTCTTTGAAGCCATCGAAAAAGCATATGGATTGGTGATCATCTACGACGAAGAAGTAATGCAAGATTGCACCATAACTACTTCCCTGGATGATGAAAGCCTAAATGATAAATTAATGATTATTTGCAAGGTATTGAATGCGTCTTATGAAATGGTTGATGCTCAAATCGTTGTGTCAAGCAATGGTTGTCAATAATAAAGCCGGCAAAAGATGTCTAAACATTTTTTTTGCTGGTTGTTCCTAAATTGTTTAACTTAAACGTACATCAGAGGCATGAAAAAAATTCTACAGCACCGTGAAAAATTATTTCACATCATGAGAATCTCAATTGCTCAAATCATTCTTGCTGGGCTATTTGCAGGCATGAGTTATGCTCACCCTGCTTTTTCCCAAAAGGTGTTATTGCAAAAGCTGAGTCTAAACCTTGAAGACAAACAACTTTGCGAAGTACTGTCTTTCATTGAAAAAAAAGCTGAGGTTCGCTTTTCCTATTTACCGAAACAGATTGAAGCCGACCGGAAACTTAGCATTCATGTAGAAGAGGAAACGCTTGAGAAAATTTTGGAACGGGTATTCAAAAAAACACCAGTTCGATACGAAGTTTTCGGCGGAAAACAAATCCTCTTGAGCAAAACGCCAATCGACCGTAACGAAAAGATTGACTTTGAGCCACTATCCAGGATACAGACAACCCCTGTTCTAAAACCGGATTTTACGGTTCAAGGGATGGTTTCTGACAAGAACGGAGACCCTATGGTTGGAGCTACGGTTGTTTTGGAAGGCACTACCAAAGGAACTGTAACCGAGGCCAGTGGTAAATACGCCTTGGAACTAGCAGATGCCGATAAAAACGGAACCCTGATCTTTAGCTTTGTTGGTTACAATACCACTCGGGTAGCCATCAACGGACAAAGTGTAGTCAATGTAGTACTGGAAGAAGGCCGAGTTTTGGATGAAGTAGTGGTTGTAGGTTATGGTACCCAAAAGAAATCTTCTTTGACTGGTGCCGTATCTTCAGTAAGTCAAAAGGATTTAAAAGCATTGCCTGTTGTCAGCCTTACCCAGGCCATTCAAGGTAGAGTGCCTGGGGTGTCGGTTACCAACAACAGTAGCCCTGGTTCTGATCCGATCATCCGCATCAGAGGGGTTGGTTCAATTAGTCTGAATCCCAATCCCTTATTCGTGATTGATGGGGTGCCTGCAGGTGGCCTCAATAACATCGACCCAAAGGATATTGAGTCCTTGGAAGTACTTAAGGATGCCAGCGCCGCTTCTATTTATGGCTCAAGAGCAGCTAACGGGGTGGTTTTGATTACCACCAAGAGAGGTGCTGTGGGTAAAATGAAGGTGAATCTGGATTCTTACTATGGAGTGCAATCTGCTTGGAAAACCCTTGATTTACTCGATCGCGACGAATACATTCGTTACGGAACTGCCCTGCTGACTGCTTCCAATCAGCCTGTTCCAGGCCGTTTCAATAACCTGGCTACCCCCATTTACGATGGAGCTAGCACCACTTTTGGTCAAACCAACACGGATTGGCAAGATGTGATGTTCCGCTCTGCGCCCATTACGGATCACCAGTTGTCGATTTCTGGTGGTAACGACGTATCAAGGGTATACACCTCCTTAGGGTACTTTAGCCAGGACGGAATCATGCCTGTTACCGATTACCAGCGCCAAAGTTTCCGCATCAACTCGGATCACAAAGTGGCCAAGTGGTTGACCCTGGGTCAAACCCTGTTGGTAGCAACGGACAAGCGTCATTTGGAGCGCGACGGTGGGGGCCGTACTCAGATCCAGAATATCATGCGGATGATCCCTTACTGGCCAGTTCGTGACCCAACTAAAATTGGTGGCTTCAGTACTACCGCTCAAGGTTTGGATGCAACTGACCCTGAAAACCCTCTGCGTATTGCTGAGCAAGAGCAGCAATACCAGATCGACAATGGGGTAAAACTGCTGGGTACTTTTTTTACCGAAGTGAAGTTTACCAAATGGCTGAAGTACCGCTTCGTGGCGGGTGCTGATTTTGCCAATAGCCAATTTACTAGCTTCCTGCCCATCTACAACGATGGCAACCGCAGCCGGGTCATTGCTTCCCTGTCCGAAAACCGGAATAATTTCTTCTCTACCGTGTTTACCAATCAATTGACCTTTGATCAATCTTTTGGCAAACACAATGTCAACATTATTGCAGTAGCAGAAAAACAGGATGCCAAGTCGGAAGGCATTTCGGCCAGTGGACAGCGCCCTGACAACAACATTCAGGTATTGCAGGGGGTTTCCAACCCGAATGGTTCTTCTTCGCTGGCTCAAAACTCTTTGATTTCCTACGTTGGTCGTTTAACTTACGACTACGCCGGAAAATACTTGCTGGGTGCTTCCATCCGTCGGGACGGTTCTTCCAAGTTCGCTCCAGGCCGCAAGTGGGGGATCTTCCCATCTGCTTCGGTCGGATGGCGCATTAGTGAAGAATCATTCATGAAATCGATTACCGCAATTTCTTCGCTGAAATTGCGGGCCAGCATCGGCCAAACGGGATACAATGCCATTGGTGACTACGATTGGCAGCCGCTTATTTCAGCCAACAATACCATTTACCCATTTGGCAACACCACCACCAACCTGGGGTCTTACTTCAATCGTCTGGGCAACACGGGCTTGAGCTGGGAAGAAACGACCATGAGCAACGTCGGTTTTGACTTGTCTTTGTTTGAAGGTCGTTTTGACCTCAGCGCCGAATTGTACAAGCGTAAAACGGATGGTCTGCTTTTGAGCGTTCCACTGCCGGAATCATTGGGTTTCTCTTCCAGCCCACTGGCCAACGTAGGCAGCATGCAAAATACTGGTTTTGAACTCGCGCTGGGTTACAACCACCGCAGTGCCGATTTCAACTGGAGCTTGGCGGGTACTTTTGACATGGTACGCAACAAAGTCTTGAGCCTCGCCACACCCAATGCAAACATCAACTCTGGTAACAATGCCGACTTTGGTGGTTTTGACATTACCCGTACCCAGGCAGGAAGACCGATTCAGTCGTTCTATGGCTGGCAAGTGGATGGTATCTTCCAAAACGCCGCCGAGGTAGCTGCAGCAAATGCCCTTGGTAACGACAACGCTCCTTATCAAAACACCTCTACTGCTCCTGGTGACATTCGCTTTAAGGATTTGAATGCCGATGGCAAAATTGACGGCAGTGACCGTACTTTTTTGGGTAGCTATATTCCCAAGTTTTCCTATGGTTTGAACTGGAGTGGTACCTACAAAAACTTCGATTTTGCAGTTTACTTCCAGGGGGTACAAGGCAATAAAGTTTACAATGGAGTGAAAGTGATTGGCCAGGGTATGCTTCGCCTCTTCAATGCTACTACCGACGTTCTAAATGCCTGGACTCCACAAAACACCAATACCGATGTGCCTCGGGCCGTCAGTGGCGATCCCAATCAAAATACGCGTACTTCTGATCGCTTTATTGAAGATGGATCCTACTTGCGACTCAAAAACGTCAGCATTGGGTACACCTTTTCCAGCGAAAGCCTGAAGAAAATCAGCAACAATGTAGTCAGCCGGGTTCGGATTTATGTATCCAGCCAAAACTTGTTGACTTTCACCAAGTATTCTGGATTTGACCCCGAAGTGGCTTCAAGAGGCAACAACCTGCTCAATAATGGTATCGATTATGGCCAATACCCACAGGCACGTACGGTGTTGTTTGGGGTAAATCTTGGCTTTAACTAAAAAAATAATGCTTTGCTCAGTCAGGTGGAGCCATCTCTGCCTGATCATAAACTCAATAGATTATGAAAAAAATTGCTTTTTTAACCAGCTTACTAATGTTGGGAATCGTGCTGAGTTGTAATGACGAGGTGCTCAATAAAGTCAACCCAAATGGGGTAACTCTGGATACCTATTTCAACAATGACGCTGAACTTATTGCGGGTGTAAATGGAGTTTACGCCTTGGTTCAGCACAACGGTTTGGTATCCCGCGAGTGGTTTTTTACCCATGACCTGCGTAGTGATGAAGTGGCTACTGGTGGTGGTCAGTTGGAAACACCCCGCGCTCAATTGCTCAATGGCGTTAATGATGCAGGGAACTCGGTTTCCAATTCGGTTTTTACCGGTTGGTTCCGCGTCGTCCACCGTGCCAATGTTGTCATTGAAGCTGGCGCTGTTGCCAAACCCGGTATTACTGACGCAGTGCGCACCCGGGTAGTGGGAGAAGCAAAGTTTTTGCGCGCCTGGGCTTATTATGAACTAGGCACGTTGTGGGGTGGCGTTCCGATCTATACAGAATACGCTAAATCGGTAGAAGGCTCTAAGGCGCGTTCCAGCCAGCAAGATGTGTACAATCTGGTCATTAGCGACCTCAAAGCGGCTGAAAGCGCATTGCCAGCTACTTACAACGCGGCTAATTTGGGGCGTGCTACCAAACATGCAGTACAAATGCTCTTGGCGCGTACCTACTTGCAGTTGGGTGATTACAACAATGCCAAAACTGAGTTGCAAAAAATTGTCAGCTCTGGCTTGTACAAATTGGTGGACAACTACCTCGACCTTACCAATGAAGAGGGTGAATTCAACTCCGAATCTATTTTCGAAGTAGTGTATGCTCCATCTGGAGGTGCTTACAACTGGGGTGGAGATGGCGACGGAACGGCGGTACAAGAAGAAACGGTACGTACGCAGGAGTATTCTGCAGTGGGTTGGCGCAACCTGATTCCCTCCAATAAAATTTTGAACGACTACGAAAGAACCACTAAAGGGGACGCCAAAAATGACCCACGTTACGACATGTCTTATTGGAAACCTGGAGACAAATTCAACAATGGCAACAGCACCATGACCGATGACCGGGTACAGGGCAATGCTTCTGTTGTGGACGGCAAAACGGTGAAAATAAGCTGGCGCAAATACTCTGTCTTGTACAAGGTTGACAATGGCTTCTATACCAGTGGCATCAACATGCGGATCATGCGTTACGCCGATGTACTGCTGATGTTGGCAGAATGCGAAAACGAAGCAGGCAACTCAGCAGCAGCCATCAGTTTGATGAATCAGGTTCGGGCGCGTGCATCGGTTCAAATGCCCGCTTTTCCAACTACCAACTATCCTTGCAACAACAAGGATGAGGTTTTCCGCGCTATCCAGCACGAACGTTTTGTTGAGCTCGCTTCCGAACAGGTGCGCAACTTTGACATCCTACGCTGGCGCAAAAACAAAAAGCTCAAATCCGAGCCTATTTCTTTCTTTGTAGCCAACAAACATGAGTTATTGCCGCTCCCACAAACCGAGATCGACAATAACCCAAACATTGAGCAAAAGGATCAGAATCCAGGTTACTAAACAACGCAGAAAAATTAACTTCCCGATTTTGGGTTTTGAATAGGAAGTCGAACGGT
>NZ_JBBAKG010000124.1:0-11838 GCF_040403615.1 Haliscomenobacter sp.
TGCCAACATTGAAAATTTTGTGGTAACGGAGTTCATTCGGTGCATAATCGTTTTTTGAGTTTTGTGACAACAAGATAAAATGGCACGATTGAATTTTTGAGATTTTTTTTCAATGTAAGCTAAATCCTTTAGCTTTACATCCGTCAAAATCCTCAATCGAAAACAGTCCCAAACGTGCCAACCATGTCAAATACAATTGACACTCAAACCCGCCAGCAGATTCAAACCTGGCTTGACGGCAACTATGATGCCGAAACCAAAGCTGCCATCCAGGCTTTATTGGATGCCAACAACGATACCGAACTCACGGATTCTTTCTACAAAGATCTGGAATTTGGCACCGGAGGATTGCGCGGAATCATTGGTGTAGGTTCCAACCGCATGAACCGTTATACCGTTGGTGCAGCCACCCAAGGTTTGGCCAATTACCTGAACCAAAACTTCCCAGATCAAGAAATCAAAGTAGCCATCGCACACGATAGCCGCAATATGTCGCCTGAATTTGCCCGTATTGTTGCGGATGTTTTTTCGGCCAACGGCATCAAGGTATTCTTGTTTAGTACGCTGCGTCCTACCCCGGAATTGTCTTTCGCCATCCGGCTCCTGGGTTGTAAAAGCGGCGTAGTCATTACGGCCTCACACAACCCGCGTGAATACAATGGCTACAAGGCTTACTGGACGGATGGCTCGCAAGTAGTGGCGCCACATGACGCAAACATCGTTGCAGAAGTAAATAAGATTCAATCGATCGACGATATTCGGTTTGCTGGAAACTACGACCTGATCTCCTTGATCGGTGAAGAAGTGGACGCGGAGTTTCTCAAAACCATCCAGGCCAATAGCATCAATCCAGCGGTCATCAAGCGCCAGCACGACCTCAAGATCGTGTATACGCCCATACATGGTACGGGCATCACCCTCGTACCCAAAGCACTGGAGCTGATTGGCTTTACGAATGTGCACATCGTAAAGGAGCAAGCCACTCCCGACGGCAATTTTCCAACGGTGGTATACCCCAATCCGGAGGAGCATGAAGCGATGTCGATGGCCATGCAGCAAGCCAAAGCACTGGATGCAGACCTTGTCATCGCTACCGATCCCGATGCCGACCGCGTAGGTGCTGCAGTAAAAAATCAGGCAGGTGAATGGCAATTGCTGAATGGCAATCAAATGGCCAGTTTGATCATTTACTACTTGCTGCAAGCCTGGAAAGACGCTGGCAAATTGCAGGGCAAAGAGTTTGTGGCCAAAACCATCGTGACCACCAACATCATTGATGCCATGTGCGCCGCCTATGGCGTGCCTTGCTACAATACCCTGACGGGCTTCAAATACATCGCCCAAGTGATTCGGGAGTTGGAAGGCAAGGAAAAATTCATTGCCGGTGGCGAAGAAAGTTACGGTTACCTGATCGGTGACGCGGTACGCGACAAAGACGCGGTTGCGTCTTGCGCCATGATTGCCGAACTTACCGCTTATGCCAAAGACCAAGGCCTGAGCTTGATCGACTTCCTGACCCAGATGTACCAGAAGTACGGCTTCTATTACGAAGGCTTGATCTCCCTGACCAAAAAAGGCAAAGCAGGTGCGGAAGAAATCCAGAAAATGATGGCCGATATGCGCAGCAATTTGCCTGCGTCGGTAGCGGGGTCTGCACCAATTGAAGTGCTGGACTACCAAAATTTGACCAGCAAAAACCTGCGTACCGGCGAAGTCACCGCTATTCCACAAGGCATGGGCATCGAGCATTCCAATGTGATTCAACTTATCCTGGAAGATGGAACAAAGGTGTCGGCTCGCCCAAGTGGTACCGAACCAAAGATCAAATTTTATGTATCGGTGCACACTCCATTGAATCGCCCTGAAGACTTTGACGCTACGCTGAATAGCTTGAAAGAAAAGGTAAAAGCGATTCAAACGGATTTGGGATTGATGTAATTGATAATTTTATTTTCCGATTCTATGAAAAAGATATTCTTTTTTGCTTTGGCTTTGATGGTATCCGTGCAGGCCAAAGCTTGGTGGGATCATGGCCATATGGTTACAGCCATGATCGCGTATTTGAACCTGAATAAGACTGCTCGTGCGAAAGTCGATTCTTTGACGGCAGTTTTGGGGCGCGATTACCCCCAGGTCAACCACTTTATTGTGACCGGCCCTTGGCCAGATGACCTCAAAGCAGATGGCGTGCATGCTTACGATAGCTGGCACTACACCGATGTGCCATTCAATCTGAACAACATTGCTGTTCCTGGTCAGCCGGAAGTAGACATCATCTGGGCCATCAATCAATGCACCGAAATCCTCAAAGCGCCGCAATCAAAGGCGTTGGAGAAGGCGCGGTTTCTCTCTTTTTTGGTGCATTTTGTCAGCGACTTGCACCAGCCCTTGCACAGCACTTCCCGATTCAGCAATGATATACCGGGCGGAGATTCCGGCGGCAATCTTTTTCAGCTCAAAGGCAATTGGCGCAACCTGCATGCCCTTTGGGACGACGGATGTGGATATTTGAGCAGCTACGGAGACATTCGCCCTTTTGGAAAGCCCAAAGAACCGCTGACCGAAGCGCAAATCGAAAGAGTTAAAGATCTGGCCAAGGATTTGATGAAGCAGTATCCTGAGAAAGACTTCAACAATGTGGAAACCCTTGATCCCGATTTCTGGGCGCTTGAGAGCCACAAATTGTCCAAAAAATACGTGTATGGCATAAAAGGCAAAGACGACAAAGGCCGCAACCAATACCTGATGCCCAACGACGAGCCTACCCCTTTTTACCTGGAACAAGGCCAGGAAGTGGTGCGCAAACAATTGACATTGAGTGGCTATCGTTTGGCGGCGATGCTGAATGAGTTGTTTGGGGAGAAGAAATAAGCACAAAAACAGAACATACTTGACAAGTTGTCAAGTATGTTTTTTTGAAAAAACACCAAGCCATGAAGTTTTTGCCAGTTTTTTTCCTCTTTTGTACTGCACTCAGCGCCCAAAGTGTCAATTTCAAATCTGAATTCATTTACGAGCAAGCCCCTTTTCCTTCAGCACATGCCTCAACCCTGGTGGAAACTCCGCAAGGGTTAATGGCAGCCTGGTTTGGTGGCACACATGAACGGCACAAAGACGTTGGCATCTGGACAAGCCAGATGGCAAATGGAAAATGGACGCCCCCGGTTGAAGTGGCCAATGGGGTACAAAGCGAAACCCTGCGCTACCCTTGCTGGAATCCGGTATTGTTTCAAATGCCGGGAGCAGAACTGTTGTTGTTTTACAAAGTAGGCCCCAGCCCCTCCGAATGGTGGGGCATGCTGATCCGCTCAAGGGATGGCGGTCAAACCTGGTCTACCCCTGAAAAACTGCCAGAGGGTATTTTAGGCCCCATCAAAAACAAGCCCGTCT
This sequence comes from Haliscomenobacter sp., assembly GCF_040403615.1. Classification (NCBI taxonomy): domain Bacteria; kingdom Pseudomonadati; phylum Bacteroidota; class Saprospiria; order Saprospirales; family Haliscomenobacteraceae; genus Haliscomenobacter; species Haliscomenobacter sp. The sequence continues at coordinate 3,391 of NZ_JBBAKG010000124.1, forward strand.
TGTTGAAAGATGGTACGCTGCTTTGCCCCAGTAGTTCGGAACACGATGGCTGGCGGGTGCATTTTGAAAGCACCAAAGACGCCGGACGAACCTGGCAAAAGACGGAAGCGATCAACGATGGCAAACAATACGCGGCCATCCAACCTGCTATTTTGCAACATCCCGATGGAAGTTTGCAGATTTTGTGCCGCAGCAAAAACGATGCTGTTTTGGAATCTTTCTCCAACGACAATGGCAAAACCTGGTCGCCACTGCAAAAGACCAGCTTGCCCAATCCCAACTCAGGAATCGACGCCGTCAACCTCAACGATGGTCGGTATGCGGTGGTGTACAACAAAGCCACCCAGAAAAAAGGCGGAGACCGCTCCAAACTCTACATCGCCTTATCCAAAGACGGCAAGTTTTGGAGTGATTTGCTCCCACTCGAAAACGAACCCAAGCAGGAATTTTCTTACCCTGCGGTGATTCAAACTTCGGATGGCCGCATTCAAATTACCTATACTTGGAAGCGCCAGCGCATCAAGTACGCCTCGATCGGGTTACTGCAATAAAGGGACAAACCACGAACCTACATGACGACCAACTTCCCTGTTGTTGACGGCTTTATCATTGTCCTCTACTTCTTGCTGATGCTGGGAATAGGGCTGTTTTTTTCCAAAAAGAACAACAACTCCGCTCAATTCAGCACTGCAGCGGGAAAAATTCCAGGTTGGGCGCTGGGTTTGTCTTTTTACGCCACTTTTTTGAGTGCGATCACTTTTTTGGGCGATCCCGGCAAGTCATTTGGCAGCAACTGGAATCCTTTTGCATTCAGTTTGTCTATGCCTTTTGCAGCGTATGTTTCAGCGCGTTTTTTTGTGCCGTTTTACCGCCAAAGTCAGCAAATTAGCGCGTATACGCACCTCGAACAACGCTTTGGTGCCTGGGCGCGCAGTTATGCCATGCTGTGTTTTATCCTGACTCAATTGGCCCGCATGGGGACTATCTTTTACGGCGTTGCCCTGATGCTGAATACCTTGACTGGCTTGAGTATGTACGGTATTATTCTGGGCTTGGGCGCTTGCATTGTGTTGTATACCGTATTGGGCGGAATGGAAGCGGTGATCTGGACGGAGGTGATTCAGGCCATCATCAAAACTTTGGGGGCATTGCTGATTCTGGGCATCGTGCTTTCGCAGGTCTCTTTTTCAAATGTAATTTCGAGTGGTTGGCAAGAGCAGAAGTTCAGCCTGGGCAGTTTTCGTTTCGATTTTTACAGCAGTACTTTTTGGGTGGTATTCTTGTATGGTTTTTTCATCAACCTGACCAATTTTGGTATTGACCAAAACTACATCCAGCGTTACCATACTGCCCGCAATGCCCATGATGCCGCACGCAGCATCTGGCTTTGCGTAGGGTATTATTTGCCTGTATCGATGCTGTTTTTCTTTATTGGAACGGCTTTGTACGTGTATTACCAGGCCAATCCCGAGCTGATTTTGGCCTTGAAACAACAAGTGTCAACTGAAAAAGGAATCACCCTTGCCAGCCTTACGCCAGCCGACTATGGCGACAAGGTTTTGCCATTTTTCATCAAAACCCAGATCCCCACAGGCTTCCTGGGACTGCTGATGGCCGCATTGTTGTCAGCAGCCATGAGTACCATGAGCAGTGGGATGAACAGTGCGGCGACGGTGTTTCTCCACGATATTTACCGACCGTATTTTGCGCCTCAAGCCAATGAAGCACAACAACTCCGGGTATTGCGCATGGCCATAGTGATCATGGGCTGCCTGGGTATGGCTTTTGGACTGGGCATGATTGGGGTCAAAAGTTTGTTGGATGCCTGGTGGAAGCTGGCGGGCTTGTTTGCCGGCGGGATGCTGGGCTTATTTTTACTGGGATTTTTGAACAAAAAATTGGGGGCATTTTCGGCCAAGGTAGCAGCAATTGTAGGTCTAGGTCTGATTTTTTGGCTGAGTTTCAAAGACATTTTTCCCGAAGCATTGCGCAGTCCCTTTGACCCCAAAATGACGGTGGTATTGGGGACGATTGCGATCGTGGGAATTGGAATGGGGGCAGAGTGGCTGCGGACACCAAAAAAGCAGGAATCATGATTAAATTTCACCAGGGCGTAAGTACGTCACATTAATCCTCCTCCCCTCTCTTGCGCTTGGCAATGTCCTCCCTCAGAATCGGAGCAATGGGCACTTTGGCACCTTCCAAAGCATAAATTCTTGCTCCCTTTTCGCGGGCATATTGATTTTCAATGCTGTCTACTAATGTAATTCGCTCAAAAAGTGGTTGCTCGTCCTTTCGTTTAGGATCATCGTCATCGGCGTTTTGAATTAAGATGACGTTTTTGATGGGGTGTTCCAAATTGATCCAATTGATGTAATCCGCATTGAGGGATACCGCCTGAATCCCCAACCGGGAATAAAAATTGATTGCTCCTGCTTGTCCGTAATTGTCGCACAAGATCAAGGTTGCATTCTTGTGGTCCATTTTGGCGTATAGTTTGTCCACCTTTTGCCCCAACTCGCTCCAACCCTGCATATCCGAAAAATCCTGCGGAAGTGGATGGTCTTTTCCATCTTCCCAGCGCAACATGCCAAGGGTTTGGTAAAATTCCGGGTGTTTGACAATTTCGATTGGACTTCTCATTGGCAGCAGGGTTTTGCCTATGACAAGAATCAAGAATACTGGCAACACTAGCAATGCAAGTCGTAAGTATTGCTTCCAGCTATTTTGCAAAATCGTTTCCAGGTAAACCGCACCGAATGCATGAAAGATGGGATACAACCCAATAGCGTAATAGCTTTTTGCCCTAAAAAACAGAAACAGCCCAAGGGTAAAAACAAATGCAAAACCCAGAAATCGATACGGGCGAAAAGGTCGATAAAAGCACAGAGCAAACAACGCGATCAGCCAAACTTCAAGTGAACCAATGAAAAAGAGTACCTGCTCGCGCAAAAAATCGATCCGTTGCACATTGACCAAATGTCGCTCTTGCAACTCTTGCATGTGTGCCATTACCGGAAAATCATGCTGGTATTGCCAATACAAATTGGGGGCAATGAGCAGCAAAACCAAGCCCAAAGCCAAATAAAAATTACGCTGAATGAATACTTTGCGTACCGGCTCAAGCAACAAAGCAGGCGCAAGCCCCAACGCCAAAAATGCAATGTTGTACTTGTTTAAAAAACCAAAGGCGAATGCAATGGCACAAAACCACAACCATTTGACTTGATCGGTTTGCACATAGCGAATGAAAGTATAATATACCAATGTCCAACTCAATACGTCAAGGGAATTGGGTTGGTACAAAACATTGAGCCGCAACAGCACTGAACACAACATGGAAATGGCTCCCAAACACAGGGCAAACAGGCCTCCGCCCAGGGATTCAATGGTTTTCCAAACTACGACTATGGTTAATGCACCAAAAAGTGCAGGAAAAAATTTTATCCAAAATACACTGCCGCCCAAAAACAAGATGATGCAAGAAATCCAAGAGGTAACTGGCGGTACCGAAAGGTAACCCCAGGCCAAGTGTTTGGCCTGATCCAGGTGCAAAAATTCGTCGCGTTGCAAGTCGTATTCGGGAGCAATGGCAAAATACTGGATGGCAAATTTCAATAGGATGAAAAGTGTTAAAAGTAAGGTTTTGGTGCGCATAGGTTGTCGGGTAATTTACTCTTAATCTGACGCAAAAAATTACTTCCCGATTTTTTTAGCCGCTTTTGAATAGGAAGCTCACTTGAAATGAACCGTTCTACTTCCTATTCAAAACCCAAAATCGAGAAGTTAATTTTTCTGCGTACTTGCCATCACAACTTATGTTTTTTTTCAAAATCAAGCAACCATTTTTTCCGCCAAAGCCCGCCTCCATACCCGGTTAGGCTGCCATCTTCGCCGATAATGCGGTGGCAGGGCACGATGATCGAGATGCGGTTCATGCCATTGGCACCCGCTACAGCCCGGATGGCTTCCGGTTTGTGCAACGCAATGGCTTGGGCTTTGTAGGAGCGGGTAGTGCCGTAGGGAATGTTTTGCAATTCTGCCCAGACCCCTTGCTGAAAATCCGTTCCGGGCGTAAACAAAGGCACGCTGAACTGTTGGCGCTTTCCGGCAAAATATTCCTCCAGTTCCTGTTGCAGTTGTCCAAAATACGGATTGCTTCCCTGCACGATCGTGGCGTTGAGGTAGCGCGACAAGGCTTTGAATTCTGATTCCAACATTTTGCGGTCGCTGAACTCTAGCAGACAGATTCCTTCTGCTACCCCGCAGGCAATCATGGTGCCAAGCGGGGTTTCGAGGCGCATCAGATCAATAACCCGTTGATCCTTACTCTTGGAAGGCGCTACGCCAAAAATGGTGCGAAATGAATCGCCAAATCCGCTCAAGGATTCAAAACCGCTTTCGTAAGCCACCGTACTCACGGATTCTCCTTCCTGGATTTTTTTGAAAGCCGTATTGATGCGGCACATGCGCTGGTAAGCATGAAAGGTGATGCCGTGATTTTTTTGAAACCAGCGGCGCAAAGCACTGGGCTCGATGCCTCTGCTACGCAAATCCCAGTCTTTTAGTTTCAAAGCAGGATCGGCGGCCAATTCATTCAAGAGGTCTTGAATATAGGTGGGGGTTTCGCCCAGTTTTTCGAGCGGGCGACATACTTTGCAAGGGCGATACCCATGCTGAATGGCCTCTTTGGTGCTTGAGTAAAATGTTACATTTTCGGGCTTGGGCTTGCGGGCCGTACAAGTTGGTCGGCAAAAAATGCCCGTCGTTTTTACGGCGGCGATGAAACTGCCTTCGTAGGTGCTGTCTTTGTCCAAAAGCGCCTGGTACATGGTTGCTGTGTCCAGCATGGTTTTTTTCTTTCAAAAGTACACGCTGGCGCAGCAATGGGCAACCGAAAAATTGACAAGTATTTTTTTGGATCTCCTTTTAACCAGTGATGCAATATATTCGTTTACACAAATTTTGTTTAACCATAAAAAATTGATCATGGGAAATGTTGAAAAAATTGTTGCCAAAAAATTGTTGTGGGCAGCACCATTGGCCGGCGCTATCGCTGCGGTAATCAACACTGTTTTGTTTTTTATTGGAACATCCTCCGGATTAATCGATTCCTCCATTCTGATTCCTGGCGCCAATGCACCGCTAACGGTAGTGCCAGTGATTGCGTCCTCCATCATTCCATCTATTGTTGCAGGGTTGGTTTTGGCCGGACTCAATTACTTTTTGAGCAAGCCTTGGCGGGTGTTTACCATCGTAGCCGGAGTATTACTGGTACTTACCTTTGCCAATCCATTCATGGGCATCCCCGGAATTCCGCTGGGAATGGGCATTTGGTTGAACGTGATGCACGTAGTGGTAGCTGGTAGCGTGCTGTATTGCTTTAATCGGTTTACCCGAACTGCCAACTGATCCAAAGCATTAGTATGACGCAAAAAATTACTTCCTGATTTTTTGCGTCATACTATGTGGTTAAGTTTTTCTAGTTTTATGCCTGCTTTTTACAATCAACAATCCTTTCCTTTTCCTAACGACCAAAATCACAACAAACTTCACAGTCAAGCAGGCACTTTTCAATTTTCCTGTTTGAGTATGCTTTATTCTATTCATCTTAATGTTTTAGCAGGAAATGAACCAGATTTTTCCACTACACTTGAAGACACCGGTCAACTTTTTATATCCCACCTTGCTTTGGGTTTGCCTATTGGTATCCGTTCCAGGCTGGGCACAGAACAAACCAGCAACTAAGCCTCCCATAAAACCAACCCTAAAAGCGACCATCAGCCCAACGGAAGCCGCCAAAAAACGGGAGGAAGAATTTGCCCGCAAAGTTGCGGAGGAAAAAATTCAGAAACTGGCCTACGTCAAGCAATATTCCTGGCTGGCCATCGAAGAAATGAAGCGCACCGGCATCCCCGCCAGCATCAAATTGGCCCAGGCTATAGTGGAGTCACGCTGGGGAACCAGTACTTTGTCTAAAGAAGGCAACAATCATTTTGGCCTCAAATGTGGCAAAGATTGGACAGGCATCGGCATCTACAAAGTTGACGACGACCGGGATTCCACTGGCACTTTGGTGGGATCTTGTTTCCAGTCCTATGCCACCATCCGCCATTCCTACATCAGCCACTCCAACTATTTGCTGAGCCCCGCCAAAAGTGTCCGCTACAGCTACTTGTTCAAACTGCATCCCCTCAACTACCAGGGTTGGGCCGAAGGCCTGCAAAAGGGTGGCTATTCCACCAATCCGAATTATGCCCTTATTTTGATCAAGACGATTGAGGACTTGGGATTGAGGGACTTGGATGTGAAGGTTTTAGGGGAGATGGGGGGATGGAAAAATTGAGAATTTATTGAAATTCCCCAATAAACCCCACCACCACCTCAACCACTTCCTTCCCATTCACGCTATGCCCAAGCCCTTCAAATCCGACAAAGCGACTATTTTTCCAAACCTCTGCCAATTGCTGCCCTTCGGCAAAAGACGCAATTTGATCTCCGGCATCGAACAGCAGCAGCCCTGGAACGTCCGTATTCCTTGCAAAATCGAACAAATCAAAAGCCTCGGTAGGTTGAGCAAATTTTTCCAGAATGGCCAGATCCATGCCCTGGATGGCCCGTGGGCTGAGTTGCATGATGCCATAAAAATTCTTAAGGATTTTGCGCAAACTGCTCGGGGCAGCGATCACTACTCCGCCGCGTACAAAACTGGGCTTGAAGGTAGCCAGGTAATACAACACGGACATGCCGCCAGCTGAGTGGCCAATGATAAAAGCAGGTTCAAAACGCTCTGCCACTGCTTTCATGGCCATACCATAACAATGGGCATCAAAGCGATCACTGCTCGTAGCGCCATGCCCAGGTGCATCCAATGCCACAATGCGGTAGCCTTTTTTCCGAAAAAGATTGATGAAGGTACGCCAGCGTGCCGAGTTGCTTTCCCAGCCGTGCGCCAGCAAGATGGTGGGGCCAGTGCCTTCCCAGAGGTAGGTTTGAATGTCAAGTCCTTCGGCTTGCAGGACTTCCCATTTCGCGCCTCGCAAAAAGAGTAGATCTTGCTCGCGCAGCCGGCCTTTGCGGGGCGTGCGGAAAATGTCGAGCGCCATGCGACCTGCACGGATCGGCGAAAAAAGGGCAGTAGTGTTGATTTGGAAGCGCAGTAAAGCGATGGCCAGATTGCGAAGGAATGGAGACATAATGGAATGAATTAAGGCGACCGCAAAGATCGCCTTAATCTCCGTATTTTCACTACGATTTAATTTTTACCTGCTACCGTTGGCCAGTTTTTATCTGCTTTTTTGATGAAGCCGGATTTGTCGTCGTTCCACTTGTTCTGTACATTATGGCTGTAGTTCAGGTACAGTTTGCCGTCTACTATCGACCAGGCAGTGGGGTCTATCGATACTGCGTAACCTTTGGAAACACCATAAGCACAGTACCCTCCATATTCAGGAACGTATTTTTCCGGGTTTTTCTTGAAGGTGTTCAGGTGTGCGGAAGAGGCAAATTGGTAGACCGCATTTTCAAACTTGAACTTAAAAGCATCGGAGCCTTTGACAGGTTTGTGGTCTTCAAAATAAGCTACCGGATCGTAGCCTTCGATGGCCAGTTGGTTTTTGTCTACGTTTACTTTAGCGCTATTTTGAGCAGAAAGGTGCATGCTTACACTGAGCAGGGATAAAACCAAAATGGATTGCAACAACTTTTTCATTTGTATTGGATTTTGAGAGGATAACGCTTCTTGAAACACTTTTGGTTGCAATAGTAGAGTCCAAAGCCACTGAATTGTTCGGATGCGGACGGTATTGCATCGAAAGGTGACCGGTAGATTCAAAAAAAATTAACTTTAGATCACCAAATATACACCTAACTTAAATGAAGCAAATCTGGTATTTTGAAGAGATAGACTTGTTCAACATTCTTTGTCCATACAAATATGCCGATCACATCAAGCATAGCCCTCCATTTACTTACCACAAAAACGATTTCCTGTTTTTGCCCAACGAGACCTCCAGTGAAATTTTCCTAATTACGGAGGGAAAAATCAAAGTTGGGAATTATGACGATGACGGCAATGAAAACATCAAAATTTATTTGACCCGGGGCGAATTGTTGGGGGAAATGGCTTTTCTGGGGCAAATGTCGCACCGGGATTTTGCGCAGGCCACCCAAGAAGGCACTCAGGTCTGCAAAATGAGTGTAGAAAAAGCCCGTGCTTTGGCCCGCGATTATGTACCCTTCAGCATGGAGATCAACAAACGGATTGGTGAAAACATCCGCAAACTGGAAAGAAGACTGGAAATATTGTTTTTTAAGGAAATAAAACGCCGTTTGATCGAATTGCTCAAAGACCTGACTGCTATGTATGGAGAGTCCTCCCCAGACCAACCAATTACCTATGTCAATCATTCCCTCACCCAGCAAGAAATGGCCAGTTTGATTGCAACC
>NZ_JBBAKG010000124.1:11938-15050 GCF_040403615.1 Haliscomenobacter sp.
TACCTATGTCAATCATTCCCTCACCCAGCAAGAAATGGCCAGTTTGATTGCAACCTCTCGTAAATCTGTTTCCCTGATGATGAATGAACTGGAACGGGAAGGAAAACTGAAACAAGAAACAGGCAAATTTTGGATTCTTGACCCTTCAGTTTTTGATTAGCAATTGTCGCCCACAGACATTATTTGACCCTTGGTTGTTACGCAGGTAACATTTCGGCAGTCCACTCCGGTGCAATTTTGTGGCATCAAAAGATTCACAAACAAACACCATGCACTGCCCTATTTGCGATCAACACCATCAAACTCTCGTCCACCACTTTAATGGTGCTGCCGATGATTCTATTCTGAAACAACTCCAAACAGAATTACCAAACTGGCAACCCGATTCAGGAGCTTGTACAAGATGCGTTGATCAAGCTCAAATTGAATTTTGGTCTACTCAGCAGGCTCTGTCACCTCATACCAGCATAGACGGGTATAAAATTTTACCGATTCCTCAGCGCTTGGCTGCTCACCCAGATTATTCGGGCAAAGGCATCACCATTTGTTTTATCGATAGCGGATTTTATCCCCACCCGGACATCAAAAACCGCATCCTCAGCATTGAAGATTTGTCTTCATCCAATACCAGCTCTGCAACTGTCCCAAATTCAAATAGTTGGCACGGAACCATGACGGCGGTAGTCGGAACCGGAGATGGAACCTCTTCAAATGGTGTATACCAAAGTTTAGCGGCTTCTGCAAAATTGGTTTTGCTTAAGGTTGCCGATCAGGAAGGCAAGATAAGCGGTGAAAACATTGCCAAGGCAATCCATTGGGCCATCGACCACCGCAAAAAATTTGCCATCCGCATCCTCAATTTATCCGTTACCGATGATTGGGCTACCTCTTATCGCGTCAACATTGTTGATCAGGCCATTCAAAAAGCAACCGATGCAGGAATAGTAGTAGTGGTAGCTGCCGGCAACGATGAACATGCCTTGGTAAAAGCGCCGGCCAATAGCCCTCACGCCATCACAATAGGTGGCTTGAATGACCACAATACCTTACATCCCATCCACCAAAGTTGGTATCCTTCCACCTTTGGGACTACGGTGGATGGTTTGCAAAAACCTGACCTCATCGCCCCGGCCATTTGGATTCCAGCGCCAATCTTGCCATTAACCAAGGCGCATGAACAAGCCAAGTTGCTCTTTTCCTTGGCTCAAACCCAGGATTCAAGGTACCTGAAAGCAAAATACATCAATACCGCCAAGCAGTTCGGCTTTGAAAGCTCACTGGTATTTTCCAACGACGAAGGCATTCGACAAAAGCTACAAACAGAAATTGGGCAACGGAAACTAATTACACCAGATTATCAGCATGCCGATGGCACTTCGTTTGCGGCACCGATTGTGAGTGGAATTGTTGCTCAAATGTTGGAGGCAAATCCAAATCTGACACCCCAAAAAGTCAAGGAAGTATTGGGCAAAACTGCTCGAACCTTGCCTAATGTACCATCCGAACGACAAGGAGCCGGAGTAGTTCACGCGCTCAATGCCGTAAAGGCTGTAAAAAATGTAGTACAACCTAAATCACCTATTTTTTTCTTTTGATCAAATTATTTAAAATTCAACTGTATGACTCATTTTGATGTGATCATCATCGGCACTGGTGCTGGTGGTGGAACCTTGGCGCAACATTTAGCGCCCACAGGCAAAAGAATCCTGATATTGGAAAGAGGAACCTTTGTACCCCGCGAAAAAGACAATTGGAGTACCCAGGCCGTTTTTCTCGACCAAAAATACACCACCACCGAAACCTGGGTTGACAAAAAGGGGAAAGACTTCCGCCCAGGTATTCATTATTACGTGGGAGGAAACACCAAATTTTATGGTGCCGCGCTTTTGCGGATGAGGGAAAGTGATTTTGGAGAAGTGACCCATTTTGGAGGGGTTTCTCCAGCCTGGCCCATCGCTTATGCAGATTTGGAGCCGTTTTACACCAAGGCAGAAAAACTATACCACGTTCACGGCTTACGCGGCGCTGACCCGAGCGAACCATGGGCAAGCGAACCTTTTCCTTATGCCCCACTGCCACACGAGCCGCGCATTCAAGAATTGAACGAAGATTTACAAAAATTGGGCTTAAAGCCATTTCCCTTGCCCATTGGCGCAAGATTGAATGAAAATCCTGGTGATGCTCCAGCAGTATTGGATCGTTTTGATGGATTCCCTGATCCTTCCGAAACCAAAGCCGATGCGCATGTGGTAGGCATCAAACCTGCTTTGCAACACCCCAACGTTACTTTGATGACGGAATGTTTTGTGGAAAAGCTCAATACCAACGCGAGTGGAAATGAAGTCAACGAAGTCATTGTTCAAAACAATGGTGCTACCCTGACTTTCAGCGCGGATGTAGTTGTGCTGGCCGCTGGCGCCATCAATTCTGCTGCCTTGTTGTTGCGCTCTGCCAATGAACAACACCCCAATGGCCTGGCCAATAGCTCCGACGTGGTTGGCCGCCATTACATGTGCCACAACAACTCAGCCCTATTGGCCATTTCAAAAAAACCAAATCCAACCATTTTTGGCAAAACATTGGCCGTCAATGATTTTTACCACCGCAGCGATGATACCGATTTGCCATTGGGGCACATCCAAATGTTGGGCAAATCAGATCCGTTGATGTTTCGGGAAGATGCCCCGGGTTTCACCCCTGGACTGGCGTTGGATTACATGGCCAAACATGCCCTGGACTTTTGGATGACTTCCGAAGATTTACCCGATCCAGATAACCGTGTATTGCTGGGTAAGGATGGCAAAATCCATTTGCACTACACCGAAAACAACCTGGAAGCCCACCAACGCCTGCATAAAAAATTGACCTGGATCCTTGAACACGCTGGTTGCGAAACCCACTTGCTGCCCAACCATTTATATTTGGGCAAAAAAATCCCGCTGGCGGGTACCGCCCACCAATGTGGAACCATCCGTTTTGGCACCGATCCAAAAACTTCTGCTCTGGATACCTTCTGCAGAGCCCACGAGGTGCAAAACCTGTACGTAGTAGATGGTAGCTTTTTCCCTTCCAGCTCTGCGGTGAATCCGGCTTTGACCATCATGGCGCAAGC
>NZ_JBBAKG010000125.1:0-9906 GCF_040403615.1 Haliscomenobacter sp.
TTCGAAGAGCACGAAAGGTCAGAAACTGTTCCTAAATCCATTATAATTAATGTGTAAGATGATACTCTCTATGCTAAATATAGTGATATTTTTACTACAAATTAATATTTACAAAAAAAAACTGAATTATTCCTCAAATTTTGCAAAAATGAGGAGTAATCCAGTTTTTCCACAACTCAATTTTACTCTTTGTAAATGCTATACCTCAATAACTCCGCGAAGATCCGGGTTGAGGCTTAGGGCTTTTTCATAATCTTCTCTGGCTTCGCCGATGCGTCCCAATGATTTGAGCAGGATGGCGCGGTTGATGTAGCCTTCGGCATATTCAGGCCGGTTTTCGAGGGCGCGATCGTAATCTTGCAAGGCTTCTTCAAATTGCCCAAGGTCGCCGAGTAGATTGCCCCGGTTGTTGTAGGCTTCTGCTTCCTGGGGGTTCAATTCAATGATTTTGGAATAATCGGCAAGCGCTTCATCGTATTGCTCGAGTTTTTTGTAGACAATGGCGCGGTTGAAGCGCGCATCGGTACCATCGGGGAGCAATTCAATGGCTTGTCCATAATCGGCCAGGGCTTCTTCGTAGCGCTCCAGGTCATCAAGCAGGTTGCCCCGCGAAATCCAGGCATTGCTTTCCTTGGGATTTATCTCCAGCACTTTATCGTAATCCTTCAATGCCTCTTCGTGGTAGCCCAATCCGTACAGCAAATTGGCGCGGTTGAAATGTGCCACCAAAAACTGTGGTCGAATGCGGATGGCCGTGGTGTAATCGTTCATGGCCTCCTGGTAGCGACTCAGATCGGTGTACAGGTTGGCACGCGCTACGTAAGAATCGGCGTGATCGGGACGCAGTTTGATGGTTTGCCCCAAATCATCCAGGGCATTTTCCCAATCCCCTTGGCGCAACAGCACCATGGCCCGATTAAAATACAAGGCAGGATCCTGAAAGTTTTTTTCCAGGGCTGCATCGTAATCTTCCAGCGCTTCCTCCAATTGCCCCATTTCCGTATACAGGATGGCACGGTTGTAATAGGCGTCTGGGTCATGCGGATTGAGTTCGATGGCTTTATCAAAATCAGCAATTGCCTCTTCCGATTTATTGAAAAAGATGTACAGATTGCCCCGATTGTTGTAAGCTCCGGTATCGGTCGGATTCAGTTCGATGGCTTTCGCGTAGTCGGCCATGGCCTCTTCATAGCGGCGCTCCGTGGTATACAATACCGCCCGATTGAAATAGGCGTCGGCATAATCTGGACGGGTTTCGATGACCTCGGTCAGTTCTTCAATGCTAGCTTGCATTATTAATTTTTATGCATAACACTCCAAAACAATTTATTTTCTTCCCACAAAAACCATGTACTCCCAAACGCCCAAATAAGCCAATTTGACCAAATTGACCACCGGGGTGAATTCCTGGATGAGCAGTGGGGTCAGGTGGCTGTCCATCCGTACGTGGTTGTTGGCCATGTGTTTTTTGAACCAGAGGTTGCGCGAATCGTGAAAATCGGTCACCGCTACGTAGCCTCCAGGCTTGAGGTCGGCTTTGGCTTGCAGAATCAGGTCTTTCCACTGTGGATTGATCATGGTCAGAGAGTAAGAAAACAGTACCAAATCCAGTTGTCCGTTCCAGGCGGTATCACCAAGCGTGTAAGGTTGCTCCAACACATTCACCCGCTCGCCAAAAGCGAGGGTATTCTTTTTGGAAAGCTCCACCATATCGGTAGAAACGTCCAGGCCGGTTAGTTTGGCATTCGGAAAACGCTTGGCCAAATTGATCAGATTGTACCCGGTGCCACAACCCACCTCGAGGATGTTCCAGCTTCCTTGCGGATCGAGTGGAATTTCGCGGATGATTTGATTCCGGCCAAATAAAAAGCTCCAGCGGGTAGCATCGTAAATTTTGGATTGCAGCTTATAATAACGCTGCATCGTACTGTTCTGCTCTGCTTCGGAGAGCGATTCGAATTTTTCGAAAGCCATTGTTCTTTATTGTTGAACATTTTGTCGTCCCAATTTTACTTGCGAAAAGTCGGGACGACTCTTGTTTTATTTCACAATTGCCAAATACACGCTAGCATAAGTACCTACCCGATCTTCGCCGTGGGTTTTGGTGGTCAATTCTTGCTCAAAATCAACGGCATCCAGCACGAATTGTGGGAAAAAGTCAACTTCGTGTGCGGCAGAACGCAGCAAAATGCGCGTTCCCGGGCGGCTATTGGCCAGGATCAGTTGCCATTCTTCTTCAAGTACGGGAATGTTGTTGGCAGCCAACCAGTCCTGGTGGTCGAGCAAGATGTAATGTGAATACTTTCCTGGATTTTCCTTCAAGAAAGCACTGATGGTGCAGGTATGTGTCTGGATTTGGTCAATGCGCTCTTTCAACTCCTCAAAATTCTGCTCTTCCAGGTAAGAGGGGCAGCAGGTTTTGGTGTATTTGCCATCCAGGTAGAGGCGGTAGAAGTAATTGTCGTGGGTAGGGGTTTGGGTAAACACCTTGCGCAAACACTCCTGAATGAAACCCATTGCGCCCCGCTCGTATTTTTTGGCAAAAAGCAATTGCTGGCTGCGCGGTACGCCCACCATCGACATGGTCAGGTGACGATTGACCACAAATTCAACCAGTTTATTGGCTATTTTGGACTCGATGCGGTTGTAGATCTTGGTTTGTTCTTCCAGGTTATGGGCATCGAACATCATCTTGATCTGGCGGTACAGCTTTTTGCGGGTTTTCAGGTACTTGTTGAAAATCCAGGCCAGGGTACCAGAGGTACTGAAATGGTAAAAGCTTTTGCGAATGCCTTTGCCATTGAAATATTTCCAGTTTTCGTCCCAGTATTCTTTTGCAGAATCAGGCAGGTCATTTCTCAGTTTCTGCTGATAATGTGTTTCAGCTTCAGGCATGACTCCATCCCCAAACATGATCCAATGCTCCGGATAAGTCGCATTTTTGAAGCTGGCTTTTTTCAGCTCCAACAAGGCGTTTTGCCGGGGGTTCATGTCAATACAATTGATCTTCATAGGGTTATCCAACAAATAATCCAAGGCATTGCAACCAGCGCTGGTGATCATCACCACTTCACTGTCTTGGTTTAATTGAAGCAACTGGCGGTCGCAACGAGGGTCTTCCCAGCAGGTGTTGTAAACCAGGTTTTTGGTATGCACCTGGCGGAAAACCCAATCTCTCAAATCATTAATTCCTTTCACAGTTACTAAGATTGGTTAGTTAAATGGTAATACAGGACTTGGGAAAAATTTGTCAAAATTAAATAATCCCTGAAATTATTCCTGATTTGTGACAAAGTGGATTAAAACTGTCAAAGAAAAAAATATTATTTATTGGTTGTCAGATTGGTACGCAGGTTTAAATAAATGTCTTTCTGGGCCCTCACCATGATTTCGCCTTCAGAAACGACCTTTCGGGGGTTGTCCAATGCCGCATTGATCAAGCGGGCTTTGACATTATCGGCCCATTGGATGTGCAAAAACTTGATCAGCTCCCGTTTCAGATCGGGGTTGTAAATGGGAAAAACCACTTCCACCCGTCGGTCAAGGTTGCGGGTCATCCAGTCTGCCGAAGCCAGGTACAACTCTTCCTGCCCCCCATTGGCAAAATGGTAAATCCGGGCATGTTCCAAAAAGCGATCGATGATGCTGATGGCTTCGATGTTTTCACTCAACCCAGGAAGCCCCGGGATGGCACAGCAAATGCCCCGAATGATGAGTTTGATTTGTACGCCTGCCAAACTGGCCTCGTACAATTTGTCGATCATCGCGGTATCTTCCAGACTGTTCATTTTCAACATCATCCAGGCGGGCGATCCGGCTTTGGCGTTTTCAATTTCCCGATCCACACAAGCCACAAACTTTTGTCTGCTGTTGACTGGAGAAACCATCAGGTGGTGAAAGGAACCCACCAAGGGTGTTTCTTCCAAAAGGTGGAACACATCGGCTACTTCGTTGGACAAGCGCGGGTCGGCGGTCAGCAACGCATGGTCGGTGTACAGGGTGGCCGTTTTTTCATTAAAATTGCCCGTACCCAGGTAAGCGTAGTAGCGGATCGCGTCCGCTTCGAGGCGGCTGATGAGCAATATCTTGGAATGCACTTTGATGCCTGGCCGGGAGTACATTACTTTTGCCCCGGCTATTTGAAGGGTTTCGCCCCATAGCAGGTTGGATTCCTCATCAAAACGGGCTTTCACTTCTACAAACACCGTTACTTTTTTGCCATTTTCCTGCGCTTCCAGCAGGGCTTTCGCAATCGAGGAATCTTTGGCCACCCGGTACAAGGTGATTTTAATCTCCGTCACCGCCGGATCATTGGCCGCTTCTTTGATCAACTGAGGAATGTAATCGTATTTTTGGTAGGGAAAATGCAGCAAAACGTCCTGCTGCTGCATCACTTTGATGATGGACGCTGCATTTTCCAGATCGGGATGCACATGGGGCGGCATCGGCTCATCGTGCAGTTCGGGTTTTCCGTCTGGCGCCGGGAAGCCAAAAAAATCGCTGAAATTGTGGTAACGCGCTCCGGGAAACAGGTCATTTTTATTCAACTGAAAAATTTCCTTCAATTCTTTGGTTTCCTCAATGCTCATTGCGCTATCGTACAACATCCGGGTGGGAGCACCGCTGGAGCGTTTGGCCAGGCTGTCTTTGATTTTTTGTCGAAGGTCACCGGTGTACTCATCATCGATGTACAGTTCCGCATCCCGCGAAACTTTGATGGAATACGCAGCCTGTACTCCTTCTGGAAAAAGGTGGTGCAAATTGCCCCGAATAATCTCATCCAGAAAAGTAACATTGAATTGTCCATCCAAACCAGGCAGGGCAATGAAACGGGGCAATACGTCGGAAGGGATATTGACCAGGCCAAACTCATCCGCATCTATCAACCGGGCCACAAAATACAAGCTGCGGTTTTTGAGAAATGGTACATCCATTTTATCGGCCATGCGCTGGTGCTGCAGATGGGGGAGAATTTTTTCTAAAAAATAAGTCTTGGCAAATTCTTTCTGTTCTTTAGAAAAAAGTTGGTGATCGTTGAGCAGGAAAATGTTGTTTTCGCGCAGGGCAGGAATGATTTGGCTGCGAAAGATGATGCCAAACTCGACTTGTTGTTGGTGTACAATTTTCTTGAGCTCTTTGAGTTCCTTTTTCGGTTTTACCTCCAACATGGATTTGCGCTCCTGCTTGTCCATGCGTTGGAATTGCCGCAAAGAGGATACCCGAACCCGGTAGAATTCATCCAGGTTGGAGCTGTAGATGGCAAGGAATTTAATCCGCTCGTACAAGGGAACATTGGGATCCCGGGCTTCCTGAAGTACTCGATGGTTGAAGGACAACCAGCTAATGTCGCGCTTGTGGTACATAAATCTTCCTGATCGGGAGCAAGCTGACAGTTCCAGGGTTTTCTTAAATTGGATAGAAAGGTGAACAAAAAAGCCTGCTCGATTTAACAATGCCAAAAGAAAAGCATTTTAAACCGAATCAGTGTTAAGAAATGCGTTAAGTTAATGTAAACAAGCGCCAATTATGACGCAAAAAATTACTCCCCGATTTTTTTAGTGGCTTTTGAATAGAAAGCTCACTTGAAATGAACCGTTCGACTTCCTATTCAAAACCCAAAATCGGGGAGTTAATTTTTCTGCGTTATTAAAACCGCGGACATTCCATGAATTTGGAATACACGCTTTTGGATTTGCCGGTATTTTTGATGCGCCAGGACAAGGTTAGGGCTGGAATAATGTACCAATCGTTGTGGGTTCCACCGCGCCGGTAGGATGCCTCCAGGTTTTCTGGACGGGTTGGATCCAGCAAAGGATTGCTGATGGCTGCGGATAATTCGCCTTTGCGGGTGAGAATATCGCCATACATCACCTGACTGCTGCTGATGTCATCCAGATAATCGGTAAGAGTAGAACGAAAAATCATTTCTGCCCCCAAGGTTAGCTGATCGTTGATCAAAATATTGACTCCACCACCAAAGGGGATACTGAATTGCCCCCGGCTGTAGCGATTTGGGTAGCCAGTCAAACCTTGGCCTTCGGTACCAAGTGGCCTCAACTCCAACAATTGTCCTTTGTAATTGATTTTTGGATTGAACGTAAAAAATGCCACCCCAAATGCGAGGTAAGGAGAAATGACGGTTCTGTTGCGCGGATAACTGACATGGAAAAGATTAAATTCCCCCAATAGAGACAACTCGGTGATGTTGCTTTGAAAATTGAGTCCCCTCTGGAGGTTTACGGAGTTGATCAACTCGTCACCCTGAATCTTTCCCAAAGTCAATCCTGCCCGAAAGCCCAAAAAGCGCGAAAAACGATTGCGCAAAAATACGCCACCTGCCCAACTAAAATCATTTGCATAAACAGCAATTTCTTTGGCTGTTAAATCGCCTGAATACATGGCAATACCACCAGTAACCCCAAAGTCTAAATCCTGGCTAAAGCCACACAAAGGCAAAATTAGGGCTAATGCCAACAACAATTTCTTCATTGGTCTCATTTTTCAGATGGACGAGTATTTATATGATGACTTTTCACAGGGCAATGGAAGTCTAACGTTGAACCCCGAAGGTAAAGTATACCTCGTTTAGTCTTAAAGTAAATTGAATCGATTACTTTTGCACACACACAACTCAATTTTCAATTATGTCGATGGCCAAAAACCGCAATGATCAAGCCGAAGGAGAACAACGCAAGCTCAACGGCGATAGATTACGCAGGTCCTTAAAAGTTTTTCAATACGTTCTCCCCTACCGCTGGCCTTTTATCTGGGGAATGTTTTTCTTGGTTATCGGAAGTTTATTGTTTTTGGCAATCATGAAACTTCCTGGTGAAATCCTGAACATCATTTCTGGCGAGTCAAAATACGGGTTGAGTACCAATATGGCATTTTTTGTCGTCATTGCCCTTCTCGCGGTACAAAGCGTTTTTTCGTACTTGCGGGTACAATTGTTTGCGGTAGTCAGTGAAAAGAGCATGTCTGCCTTGCGCCGCGATTTGTACCAAAAACTGGTCACCTTAGACATCCCTTATCTGGAAGAAAGAAGGGTGGGTGAATTGACGAGTCGGATTACCAACGATGTCACCCAGGTACAAGGGGTGGTATCCCTTACCCTCGCGGAATTCATCCGGCAAATCATTGTCTTTTTGGGTGGGGTTTTCATCATCGTGTTTACGATGCCCAAATTGGCGCTGATCATGCTGGCTACTGTGCCGATTGTAGTTGTTTCCGCCATGTTTTTTGGCCGTTACATCCGCAAGCTCATGCGCGCCCGGCAGGATCAACTGGCGGCAACCAACGTGGTGGTAGAAGAAACCATGCAAAGCATCCAAACGGTAAAAGCCTATACAAATGAAGCTTTCGAAGTGTTGCGCTATGGCAAAAGCCTGACTGAAATGGTACGCATTTCGCTCAAAGCTGCTCAGATGCGTGGACTTTTTGCCGCCTTCATTATTTTTGTCATGTTTGGTGCCTTGTTTTTCATCATCTGGCAAGCTGCCAGAATGGTCGAACAGGGTGTAATGTTGAAAGGTGACCTACTCGATTTTGCCGTTTTTACGGGCATTATCGGTACGGCCATCGCCAGCTTGGGCAATTTTTATACCGAGATTGTATCTGCGGTTGGAGCGACTGAGCGCATTCTTGATATTTTAGATCAACCGTCAGAGATAGAGATTCCTGCGGTTGCTGCGCCAAGTGCGCGGCGCTTTAAAGGCGAAATCAGTTACCAGGATGTGCGCTTTACTTATCCAAGTCGGAAGGATATGCCCGTCCTCAAAGGGATCAGTTTTGACATTGCTGCCGGACAAAAAATTGCCCTGGTTGGCGTGAGTGGCGGCGGAAAATCGACCATTGTACAGCTCTTGTTGCAGTTTTATACCACCGATAGTGGCAAGATCCTGGTGGATGGCCAATCCATCTACGATTATGACCTGACCTTGTACCGCCAAAACATCGCCATCGTCCCACAGGAAGTGATGCTCTTTGGGGGCACCATTCGGGAAAACATTGCTTACGGACGACCAGGTGCTACTGACGAGGAAATCATCGAAGCAGCGCGCCAGGCCAATGCCTGGGATTTCATCAGCTCTTTTCCTGAAGGTTTGGATACCATCGTGGGCGAACGTGGGGTAAAACTCTCTGGAGGCCAACGCCAACGGGTAGCCATTGCCCGAGCCATTTTGAAAGATCCTTCCATCTTGCTGCTGGATGAGGCAACTTCTTCCCTGGATGCGGAATCTGAAAAAGTAGTTCAGGAAGCCTTGAACAAACTCATGGTCGGTCGGACGTCCATCATCATCGCCCACCGCTTGGCCACCATCCGGGACGTAGATTGCATCTATGTGCTGGAAAATGGCGTGATCATCGAAAAAGGGACGCACGATGAACTGTCGGCCATAGAAGATGGCGCCTATAATTCCTTGGCCAAGTTGCAGTTTGAAATGTCGAAATAAACAGCTCTCGAATCCGCATAACTCAAACAAACCAAAATCCTGATGAAAATCAATATCGTCGAAAGCAATCTGGAACGCATTGTCATCGTGGGCGGCGGTTTTGCGGGATTGATGCTGGCAAAAAAATTGGCCAAGGCCAATTACCAGATTGTGTTATTGGACAAAAACAATTACCACCAGTTTCAACCCTTGTTTTACCAAGTGGCTATGGCGGGTTTGGAGCCAAGCTCGATTGCGTTTCCGTTGCGCAAATTTTTCCAGGGCAATCGCAATGTGTTTATCCGCGTGACCGAAGTGACGGCGATTGAGCCCGAAAACAAACGCTTGCAGACTCCATTGGGGATCGTCAACTACGATCACCTGGTGATTGCCACAGGAGCGGATACCAATTTCTTTGGCAATGCCGCTTTGGCAGCCAAGGCTTTGCCTATGAAGTCGGTTTCAGAAGCCCTGTACTTGCGCAACCGCATTCTGGATGATTATGAAAAGACCTTGTCCATAACCGACATGGAAGAAAGACAAGGGTACATCGACATTGTGATCGTAGGTGGCGGCCCAACGGGAGTAGAAATTGCCGGATCACTGGCCGAAATGCGGAAATACATCCTCCCCAAGGACTATCCGGAGATGAATTGTGAAGAAATCGAAATCATCCTGATTCAAAGTGGTGATCAACTGCTCAAGGGGATGTCGGACGAAGCGGCCAAAAAAGCCCTGGAGTTTTTGCAAAAACTGGATGTAAAAGTCATCCTCAACAACCGGGTGACCTCCTACGATGGCGAAATCGTCACCATGAAAGACGGAACCACCATTCGTTCGCGTAAAGTGATTTGGGCAGCAGGGATTCATGGCGCTATTTTCAAAGGTTTTCCTGCCGACGCCATCGGCCCAGGCAATCGCCTCAAAATAGACCACAATTGCCGCGTGCTTGGGCTCGAAAATGTATACGCACTGGGTGATGTAGCGTTGATGAGTGGAGACGAGAAATTTCCCGAAGGGCATCCTCAAGTGGCACAAGTGGCCATGCAAATGGGCAAATATTTAGCGGATGCATTTATACGGAAGCAAAAAGGAAAACCCGTAGGAACATTTGCTTACCGGGATTTAGGCTCCATGGCCACAATCGGAAGGAATAAAGCGGTAGTTGATTTACCATGGTTTAGTTTTCAGGGCTTTTTTGCCTGGTTGGTTTGGCTGTTTGTGCATTTGTTCCAACTCCTGGGGGTACGCAACAAGGTAATGGTGTTCATCAACTGGCTTTGGAATTATATTACCTATGACCAGTCGCTGAGGTTGATGATTCGGCCACATGTGCCACCGAAAGAGGAAAAATCTGAATAATTGGCTAAATTTTGATCGCACACCATTCTCAATAAACGCTGAAAATGGTGTGCAACCTAAAACTTATTTCGCAGCTACCAGGGTAACTTCCAGATCAAACTCGTCGTAGATG
>NZ_JBBAKG010000125.1:10006-14752 GCF_040403615.1 Haliscomenobacter sp.
TAAAACTTATTTCGCAGCTACCAGGGTAACTTCCAGATCAAACTCGTCGTAGATGGCTTTGTCGCCAAGGCCTTGGAAGAATTTGCCTGAACCGTACTTGATGTCGTAGTTGGTGCGGTCAACTTTCAGAGCAGCAGTACCCGTTACTTTGCCAGCTTCGTTTTTCACTACTACGTCGAAAGTAATCGGCTTGGTGATGCCTTTGATGGTCAAATCGCCAGTCACGCTAAAACCGTTTGGTTTACCGTTTGGAGCAATTTTAGTAGATACAAACTTGGCAGTTTTGAACTTTTCGATGCTGAAGAAGTCGTCGCTGATGAGGTGACCTTTCAGTTTGTCTGCCCACTCGCCGCTGATGTCTTCAACAGTCAAAGTGGTCATGTCTACTTCAAAACTGGCTTTGCTCAATTTGGTTTTGCTCATTTCCAGAGCACCACTTTTGAGGTTGATTTTGCCAAAGTGCTTGCCAGTTACTTTATAGGCAGTCCACTTTACGGTGCTACCTGCCACGTCTACTTTATAAGCAGCCGCTTTTTCAACTGGAGTGGTGAAGGCCAAGCTCATCATGGCAGCTAGAGCCATAACAAAAGTCAGATGTTTCATTTTTACTGTTTTAATGGTGATTTGTATAAAAAGTTATTCAAAGCGGAAACCAGATTAGCCCCGCATTTTGTCCAATAAAAAATTGAGTGTTTGTGTTTCCTCCAGGCTAAGGGTAGTAAAAGGCATGCCTTCGTTGCCTTCCATGAGTGGAGCAGTTTCGTCGAGCATACGTAAACCACTTTCAGTGATGGTAATGTCTACCCTCCGGCGATCCATGGGGCATTCCAGTCGCTCCACCAAATTCTTTTGTTTGAGCTTTTCAACCAAACGCGAAGCATTGGAGTTTTTATCCAACATGCGTTCGGTAAGCGTTTTGATGGTAGCTGGTTTTGGTTGCATGCCCCGCAGGATGCGCAAAATATTGTACTGTTCCTGCGAAATGCCAAATGGACGCAACATTCGTCCTGCAACCTGATTCCACCAGGATGCAGTGAAGGTTAAATTGACGACCGCTTTTTGAAACTCAGATTTAAACGGTCGACTCTGCTTGATTTCTTCTTCGATGCTCATAACGCTGCAAATATATGTACATACATTGAATGTTGCAACATTTTTTTCACAAAAGAATACTTTCTAGCGAAATTTGCCCATTTCAGCAGGTTTTGTACCTTTGCAAACTGCATTTTTTGCCCTACCACAGCCATTTAATTTCTTTTAATCATTTGAATTTGAACAAGAAATGAAAATATTAATCATTGGAGGGGGCAATATGGGACTCACCTACGCTCAAAGTTTTTTGCGCGCGCACATTGCCAGCAAGGAGGACATGATGATTTTGGAAAAATCGCCTGAGCGTGCCGCAGCCTTAGCCCAAAAAGACATTGGTACGGTGTATGATTCGCCCGAGATTTGCCTTGAAAGAGCCGATTTGATCATTTTGGCGGTCAAACCTCAAGATACGGAGAGCCTTTTTGGTGCCCTGCGCCAGCATGTACACCCGCAGCAGGTCTTTTTATCGATTATGGCTGGAGTGAAAATCGCCACCATTGCCGAGGCCTTGGGAGTCAGCAAAGTCATTCGGGCCATGCCCAATTTGCCCGCTCAGATTGGGCGAGGCATGACGGCCTTCACCTCATCAGACGCCGTAACCCGGATCGAATTGGTAATGGTACAAAACCTGCTCAATACCACCGGCAAAACGGTTTATGTGGAAGAAGAAACTTTCATCGACGCCACCACTGCCATTTCAGGCAGTGGCCCCGCATACGTTTGGTACTTCATGGACTCGATGATGAATGCCGCTCGAGAGATGGGATTTTCCGATTCAGAAGCAGAATTGTTGGTCAGTCAGACCTTTCTTGGTGCGGTAGAGTTGTATCTGGCTACCAATTTTTCTTGCCAGGAATGGATTCAGCGGGTTGCTTCCCGGGGTGGAACCACCGAGGCGGCCTTGAAATCCTTTGGAGAAAACAACCTTAACTCAGACATCATCAGTGGCGCGTTTGCTGCCCTGCACCGGGCCGAAGAATTGGGCAAGCAAGGTTGATGAATGGTGTAGGTTGTAGCGCAGCGCTTATGCTTCAACCTACACAATTACTTGTTGCTTTTACAAAAAGTAGTTTATCTTTACAGGAAATAAAACATCCTGTATGGCGGATCCACTTTTGAGTGCCTTTGCATTTTTGGTTTTGGGGTTGCTGATTGGAGCAGTATTGGCCTGGGTATTGGCGCGTTTACGGCTGCAAGCACATGCCATTCTCAAAGCAGACCTTGACAAGCAATACGTGCACCGCGAATTACACGAAGCTACGGAACGGCAACAACTCAATACACAACAGGAGTTGCGTTTGTGCCAGGATGAACTCCGCATCCTTTCTGGCCATTTGGCTTCCCGCGATCAGATGATCAAAAACCTGGACGACAAACTTCATACCCAAAAACAAGAGCTGGAGCAATTGCAAGTCCGTTTTCGCACCGAATTTGAAAACGTTGCCAATCGCTTATTGGAAGAGAAAAGTCAAAAGTTTAGCACTCAAAATCAGGAACAAATCCATGCCCTTCTTCAACCCCTGCGGGAGCACATCCGCGATTTTGAAGAGGTGGCCGAAAAACGTTTCATTGAAGAAACCCGGGATCGCATTTCCCTGAAAAAAGAAATCGAACAACTGCGCGAACTCAATACCCAACTCAGCAGCGACGCCAACAACCTGGCCAGCGCCTTGAAGGGCGACAACAAGGCTCAGGGAGACTGGGGAGAATACCAATTGGAGGTGTTGTTGCAAAAAGCTGGATTGGCGAAAGATTTGCACTATCGCGCCCAATCCAGTTTTACCGACGAAGATGGCCGCGCCAAGCGCCCTGATTTCATCATCATGCTGCCCGAAGACAAACACCTGATCATCGACTCCAAAGTATCTCTTACAGCCTACGAGCGCTATTACCAGGCCAACGACGATGTTGCCCGGCAGGTTGCGGCGCGTGAGCACCTGGAGAGTCTACGGCGGCACATTCGGGATTTGAGCAGCAAAAATTACCAACAGCTTTACCAGATCAATACTCCGGATTATCTGTTGTTGTTTGTACCCATTGAACCCGCCTTTGCATTGGCACTCCAACAGGATCAAAAACTCTTCACCGAAGCCCTGGAGCGCAACATTGTGTTGGTGACCAACTCGACATTATTGGCCACCTTGCGCACCGTGTCGTTCATTTGGAAACAAGAACGACAAAAGAACAACGTACTTGAAATTGCCCGCCAGAGTGGAATGCTTTACGATAAATTTTGTGCTTTTGTAGACGATTTGAAATCGATTGGCAATCGCCTGGATCAAACCCAGGTGGCGTACCGCGATGCCATGAACAAATTGCTGGAATCGACCAAATTCAGGGATACCTTGATTGGCCGGGCAGAAAGAATCAAGGAATTGGGGGCAAAAACGACGAAACATTTACCCAAAGAGCTGTTGGATCAGGTTGATGAACCAGATGAATTGCCCGCCCCAGATGAAGAAAAAACCTTGGAGGTGTAATTTTAAACCTGAGAAGTTTGAACAGGAGCTTGATTTACAACTGGTTTTTCGGTTTCACTCAAAGGTACTTTCAACACAATCATAAAGGTTTCTTCTTCATCAAAAACCTGTAAGTCGTACTGATTGTCATACAACAAATCCAAACGCCGCGAAACGTTTTTTAGGCCGATTCCTTTGGTGTATTCAGCTTCAGGTTGGGAGTCGTCTTCGGCTTTACTGTTTTCAACCCGTAAAATCAATTGTTGGTCTTTGAGCGTCAAGTCGATGCTGATGAATGCCTCCTCCACTTCCTTGCTTACCCCGTGCTTGAAGGCATTTTCAACAAAAGGCAACATCAACAATGGAGGAACTTGCTGGATGCTCACATCTCCAGTAACCGAAAAACTAACCTCCAAGCGATTTCCATATCGGAACTGCTCCAATTCGATGAGGTTTTGCATCTGCTGGATTTCCTTGCGCAATGGAATGAGTTCTACGTTGCAATCGTAGAGCATGTAATCGAGAAGATGAGACAGTTTCAGGACAACTTCCGATGATTTGGGCGAGTTTTGCAAGGTAAGTGCATACAGGGTATTCAAGGTGTTGAACAGAAAATGAGGGTGAATTTGTCCCTTCAAAAATTTGAGTTCGGCATTCAGTTTCTCTTTGCCCAGTTCCTGGCTAAAGCGTTCGGTTTGGTAGTTTTGCTTGACCAGTTTTATCGCAGAAGCTGCAAAAACCACTAGGTAAACTACGCTGGAACGTTGTACTGCCTTGGCCAAATCCATCAAAGGGTATTTTTGATAATCGTAGTCTTTCAAGTAAATTGGTACATAGAAAGTATGCATCATCAAGCGATCGGCATATCCAAAAAGAATGGCGGAAGCCATAAACATCAGGATCAAACCTGGGTATTTCCGGGCGTATAAAAAGCGGGGAATAAGGTAGTAGAGGGTAAAATAAACCGCTGTCATTTTCACAGGAAGTGTAATGATGACTTCCATAAATCCCTGCCAATAATCATCATGGATGGTACCGTACAACAAGGTCGCATACACCATGTAGACGAGCCAAAACGTCATGTGAGACAAAAGTCGATACCGGGGGGAGAGAAATTTTTGAATCGCAGTCATAGGATTCCCTCTTTTTAGCGTTGCCAATCTAAATCTTGGGTAAAACTAAGTTAAAAAAAGGA
>NZ_JBBAKG010000126.1:0-14615 GCF_040403615.1 Haliscomenobacter sp.
ATCGAAGCTTTATTCTTTGTACTCCAACCTGGCTACCCAACCATCCATAGTTGTGGTCAGCACTTGACCATTGCCAATTGGAAAGACAGTATTGACTAGGGCATTGGACAATTTGTGCGCCCAGACCAGTTGGTGCTTTTTTTCATCAACGGCATAAATCAGGCCTTTGTCCATAGCAAGGTAAATCAGGCCATCCCGTTCTACGGTAGGCGTTGGGCCGATTTCGTAACCAAATCCAAGGTTTAAGCTCCACGATTTTTGCAAATTAGTATTGAATGCCACTAAAGAATCCTGCATGGCTTTGATGTAAATGACCCCTCCATCTTCAGAAATACCCAAAGATTCGCGGCCTTTGGCATAATTGCTGCGCCAAATTTCTTTTCCAGTAAGGGCATCCAGCGCAGTAACGTAACGATCAGGAGCTGCAATAAAAACTTTTCCTTCGGTTACCACCGGGAAACAAGCTGCGGGAGAATACAAGCGGGAACTTTGCCCATTGCTCCAACGCCAGATGAACCTGCCGGTTTTTTTGTCAAGTGCGTAAAAGAAGGTTCCCCAATCTCCAAAATAGACCTGTTCTGCGTCGGTACAAGGGGTGCTTTCTACAAAACCAACCACACCATTGAATGACCAAAGGGTTTTGCCATCTTTCAAATTAAGCGCCCGGAATTTCCCTTCTGATGAACCCAGGTAGATTACTTCGCCTTCAATCAGGGGAGAGGCCACAATGGATTTTCCCGTTTTTACTTTCCACAGCAATTTCCCGGTTTTCAGGAGCAGACAATAAATTGAACCATCGGTGGACGCTACTACTACTTGCTCTTTGGACAAGGCAGGAGTAGCAAATATTTTCCCTTGGGTGGTGTAGCTCCATTGTTTTTGTCCAGTTTTCAAATCAATGGCGACCAATTGGCCAGCACTGTTGGCGTAAAAAGCCTGGGTTGCATTGGCTACAATTCCTGCGCCTACATCACTTTTGTCCTGAAACTTCCAGATGGTTTTTACTCCGGGAAATTGGGCATTGACTGCATACGAAGGATGTTCAGCCATTTCCTTGTTTTGGGCAGCGTAAGGGTGCTTGTAAAGGTAAACTTTGTTCCAATCTGGCAAGGTTTCTCCTTGGGGTTCCATTACCTGAATGCCATCATTGGCCACGGTTTTGAGTGGTCGGCGCTCGGCATAATACAGGGTATCAAAAACCATTCGTACTAGGTTGTAACCACCAACTGGATCTTTTGCCCGCAAATTGGAACGGCCCATTACATTGGGAATGCCTTCTGCATCAAGGTGTTTGTTGCGGTGGCCGTGTCCACACAGGGCAACCTGGGTGTTCTTTTTTTTCAAAATCTCAATCACCTGATCCCAATTGGCCAAACCCGCATCGAGCGGGTAGTGGTTGACAAAAATGATGGCTTGATTGGCTGGCGTTGCGGTAATGATGGAATCTAACCATACCAAATCTTCTCTGGGGACAAGTCCGGGAGCCATGCGCATGTTGGGGCCACTGCTGCAACCTATGAACCTTACCCCGGCGTGGTCGAACAAAAAACGATCTGCACCAAAAATAGTACGAAAACTATTGCAGCCACTCTCCGACCATTTGGTATCGTGATTGCCCGGTACGATGTACCAGGGCTTGTTGAGCTTACTCAAAATATTTTTGGCTTCCTGCAATTCTGCATCGGAGCCAAATTCAGTAACATCACCAGAGTGGATCACAAACGCGATGTCTTCCTGGGCATTGATGTCTTTTACGGTGCGCTCCAGATCCTCGGAGGCGGTAGTACTGGCTCCGATGTGCGTATCACTGATGTGTGCAAATTTAAATGGTTGGGCTTCGGCGATTGTGGAAAATACCAGGGTAAAAAATACCGACAGGAGTAGAAATCGTTTCATTGGTGTTATTTTTAAGCTAAATTTCAAAAAAACATCGTGGATTACCCTTCATACTGAAATACTACGCCATGAACCCACACTTCCTAAAACGCATTTTGGTCATCAGCAGTGTTGTCATGCTGGTGTTATTGACCTGGTTTGCGGTTTCATTTTACTTCCAATTGTACCGCAAAGTTAACCTCAGCATTTGTGCGGGCAGGCAAAATGGTGAAGGATACCAATTTGCCAGCGCCATCAAAAAAGTGGTGGCTGACCATTATGCTTACAAAGTGCGCAACCTGGAGGTAATTGAAACACCTGGTTCAGAAGCCAATTCTGACTCGATCGTCAACGCAAAAGCGGATTTTGCCCTCTTACAAGCCGATGTGGAGCATTTTCCCGACAATGGCGGGATCGTCGCAATTCTGTACGCCGATCTTTTCCAGTTGGTGGTGCGCAAAGGCAGTGGCATCAAACACATGCAAGACCTCAAAGGTAAAAAAGTAGCCCTGCCTGAGAAGGGGAGTGGGCAATACTCTTCCTTTTGGGCTTTGGCGCATTATTACGGGATTCAGGAAAAAGACATTCAGGCTTATCATTTGTCCAGTGCTGAAATTAGCCAGCGCATGGTTTCGGATTCGCTGGATGCCACTTTTGCTGTACGCGCCCTGGGCAATCATTTCATTCAGGATTTGTTGCGCTCAGGAAATTTTGAGCTGATCCCCATTAATGACATCGATGCCTTTCGCATTGATCGACCATCTTTGACTGCAGGAATTATTCCCAGAGGTGCTTATGGAGGCAATCCGTATATCCCGATGAATGCCGTTTCTACAATTGCGGTGCCGCGCTTGTTGGTGGCAAGGGACAAAACCGACAAAGAAGCAGTGCGCTTGATCACCCAATTGCTCTTTGAGCGCCGCAACGACCTGATCAAGGCTTTAGGACACGAGTACCAACACCTTACCGGATCGATTGCTCAACCCGATGGCCGACAGGGTACTTTTATTCCTTTGCATCCAGGAGCTCAAGCCTTTTACGAACGGGAAAAGCCCAACTTTTTTTCAGAAAACATTGAATTGTTTGGTGTCCTGATCTCCATTATGTTGCCTTTCCTGTCTGGTTTTTTTGGATGGTACGCCAACCGCGTAGATCGACAAAAGAATACGGCAGATCGATACGCGATGGAAGTAATGGCGATCGTCAATAGTTTAAAAGAAGTGGAGGATCGAAAAAATCTGGATATCAAACGAGAGGAGATGTTGGGGGTACTCAACCGGGTAATGGAAGATTTGGACAATGACGTTTTGAACCTGGAGGGCTTTCACCTCTTTTCGTTTACCTGGGAAATGGGCTATCAAGCACTGAAAGATCGAGCAAGGACGATAGCGGGCAAATAACCTGGAAGACCCAAAAGAGAGAAAGCAAGGTTCTGCTTCCTCTCTTTTGGTTTGTTTTACACAATCAACTCAAACTTATACTGCAAGCGCTCAATGATCGGGCTTTCCTTGCCTGGCATGGTATTCTCCAGGATGATGTCCACATCGATGGTTTCGCTTTCCGTTTTATCAGTACTATCGAAAATCACTTTGATTTTACCGGATTCTCCAGGTTTTACGGGATCGGTAGAATAATCCGTAGTGGTACAATCGCAGGCAGAGATGATGGCAATTTTCAGGTCGGCATCTCCTCTGTTGGTGAATTCGAAAGTGAACTCGCGTTTTTCGCCCTTTTTTACCTTTCCCAAATCCAATTCCCGGCGGTTGAACTGCATGATCGGCACGCCTTTCAGGTCCTTGGAATAGTACAAAGTTGAAAAACGGTGGATCGTGTCCTGGGCTGGTTTGGGCGTTACAGGCAAAGTATCGTGTATCAGGCGATTGCGATTGGGGGCAGGCTTGGTGGTAGTTGCAGGTTTTTTGCGCAATTCCGCCCGTTTCATCACGATCTTGGTTGGTCCTTTCACGATCTTGAACTCGGTACGACGGTTCAGTTGGTGCGCAATTTCTTGCTCCTCCTTCGTAGCCAGGTTGTCGATGAACTCCTGATTGAGGGTGTCTTTCACTTTCATGATCAGGTTCTGCGCCGCCATTTTTTCATTCACAACTTTGGGCAGTGATTCCCCATAGCCCTTGGCCTGAATGCGGGTCGAACCAATGCCTTTTTGAATCAACCACTTGCGCGCCGATTCTGCCCGACGTTGAGAAAGATCCTGGTTGTAAGTGTCTTTGCCCCGGTAATCGGTATGAGAACTGAGCTCGATGACCATTTCAGGGTATTTCTTCATCAGGTCAAACACCAAGGTAAGGTCTGGTTCAGATTCAGGTGTGATCTTGTCATCGTCGTAACCATACACAATGTTGTCTAGCAAGATGGGCTGCTCAGTGGTAATGGTATCGTATTCGGGTTCTTCTTTTACCTTGGTTTCAGGGAGTGGGCGCAAGAAAAAGCGTTTTTCCAACACTTTGGTTTCCTTGATGCCCAGGGTTGAAAGTTGCGCGCTGTCGGGATAATACCCTTGAGCTGTGACCCGAATTTTGTAAGCTTTGTCGAGGGTAAGCGGGAAATCAAAACGATTGCCACTTGTATTGGTTTTGAATTCTACAGGCGTGATTTGCTGCGCAGTAACCACCTGACTCAAATCGGTAGAAGCGCCTTTGAGCGGCTTTTTGCCCGCATCAAAAACACCCACCACCAAGTCCACCTTGATGCGGGGTACTTCAAACTCATAAATGTCGTCGCAACAGGTCTTTGATCTTACCGATTTATTGGTGCCGGGGCGGTTGGAGGTAAAGAAACCTTTGTACCCTTCGCGATCCAGCGAAAAATATTGGTCATCGGTGGAGGAGTTGTAGCCATTGCCCAGGTTGCGGGGTTCGCTCCACATCTGGCCATTCCAGGCCGTGAAAAAGATGTCCTCTCCGCCGTAGCCAGGATGACCATTGGAGCTGAAATACAGCGTTCCATCAAAGTAGAATGGCGTGATTTCATCGCCCGGTGTATTGATTTTTGGTCCCAGGTTGACGGGGTCACCGTATACGCCTTCGCCTTTGTACGTAGCGTAAAACAGATCCAGTCCACCCTGGCCTCCCTCCATATTGGAAGAAAAAAAGAGTACTTCTTTGCCAAACAATTCACCAACTACGGGGTGGAGGGACAAATATTCGCCATTCACTCCAGTGCATTCCTGTGCTGCACCCCAGCCATCGCCACCACCCTGGCTGTAAAAGATTTTGCTTTCTCCAACTTCGTTGCCCTTCATTACCGCGCGGGTGAAATACATGCGGCTGCCATCAGCAGAAAAAGAGACAAAGGTGGTTTGGACGCCTTCGCGGTTGATCTTTTGATCCAGCGCTTCTGGCTTGTTCCAAGTCTTTTCGCCTTTGGTGGTTTTGTAGATTTTAGCACTTTTTTCGTCAGCAGTATCTGAAGCAATGACCACTTCGTCGGTATCAAAGCTGACCAAATAAAGGCTGCCATCGCGGTAAAGCGAAGGCGAATATTCCGAAAAGCCAGTGCTTACATTTTTATCCAGTGCTTTGGGCGTTATCTTGGCCTTGGTTTTGGACATGGCCATTTCACAACCCGTCACTTCGTATTGGGCCAGTTCTTTGAGCTTTTCATCTTTGGTCGCACCAATGAATTTTTGAAACTCATCTACTGCCTCTTCACAATTGCCGTTCATTTTGAGGACACGACCATACTTGAACCGCAAATCGATGTAAGTGTTCTGCTTGGCTTTGCGCAACAAGCGGCTGTAATAGCGGGCAGCCTTGGTGTAATCGCGCAATTGGTAGTTCATCTCTGCCAGCATAGGGAGTAAAGACTCATCTTCAACTTCCTCGAAGGCCTTTTCAAGCAGCGTAACTGCCTGATAGTAATTCTTTTCCTTCATTGCAGCCTCAGCAGCCTCCATATTGGCCTCACGAGATGATTTGCGCAAGGGCTGTGCACGAAGTGCAACACAAGCAAAAAGAAGCAAAAACAAAATTGAAAAATAACTTTTCATATCAACGCGGGATATTTGGCTTCTAAGTATGGTGTATCTACAGTTTGTTTGCAAGTATGGCCTAAAGTCTTGGACACAAAAGAGCAGGTGATACATTGGGTTGTTTGTAAATTTTGATGATGTAGTTGGCCGCCAACTCAAATCCTCCTTTGATGCCCCGATCACTTGACAATTGCCCCAAGCGCATGTCCCAGGACGCACCGAAGCGGAAGTCTTTGTAGTCGACACCCGCCAAAATGATGGCTGCATCGCCTACCCGATAACCCAGGCCAGCATTGAATTTTGTGTCTTTGTCCCATTTGTATCCGCCCATGACTTGGGGTACGATTTCAACAAAACTTGCGGTTGATTGAATCAGGATGGAAGGCGAAATACTGATTTTTTCAGTCAGGTTTCTCGTAACCAAACCATGCGCGACCAATCTTGCCGGGCGTTTTACTTTATTGGCTTTTTTACCAGTATCAGTAGTATCGCGGTTGCCCAAGCTGAAGCCGTATTCAGGCCCATTGATGTGGGTGGCAGAAACGCCAAACTCCACGAGTTCTCCATTCTTGTTTTTGGAACGGTACATCAAACCCACCGAATAAGACCGAGAAGTAACCGGAGATTGGTAATATGGATCTTTGGGGTTGGTACTGCCTTGGCCAAACCGCTGACGGTCGGAACTAGTCAATTGCCCGGAATTGTTCAGGATGTCTTCCTCGAAGCGCAAACTGTCTGCCCGAACGGTATACTTGCTGCCTCCCATTGACAATCCCAGGGTAAGGTGTTGCGTCCCTTTTTTGTCCAGTGCAAAATGGTAAGAACCACTAATTGCTCCTTGTACCGCTGAACCCAAACGAGAAGTACCCGCACGGTCACCGTAAAACAAAAAACCGGCACCGACCCAGTCATTGCGCTTTTTGCGGAAACCCTTGATAACCGGGGCATCAACGAAAAAAGAACGGGTGGAGTAGTCTCTAGGTAAGAACAGCCACTGGTCGCGAAAAATACCACCGATCCGAGCTGTACCAAAAAAAGCACCCGTTTGGGCAGGGTTTAAGGTCAGGGGTGACATGTTGTACTGGGAAAAATGGATGTCTTGGGCACCAAGTCGGGCCGCAGTGCAAAGCAAAAAAAGGAAGCTCAGCCGGTAGAAAATTCTCATACGCTGGTATTTAAACGGTAAGTTAGCGGTAATAAACGACCGCACAAACAAATAAACGCAGATTCGCCGTAATTATGGATTGTATTGAGTGGTTTTACCGTTTTTTTTTATTTTCTGTCTTCCATCAGTTAATCTTTTCAACTACGGGCAGTTCAATAAGTGCACAAATTTTAGCCACATCAATGTTGTTCATACATTGAAAATGTCCTTTGGGACAAACATCGTATCCAATCTTGGAACAAGGGCGGCAGGATAAATTGGCTACTTCAAAGGTTTTATTCTCATCCATTCCTTCGGGATAAAAAGGCGTCATGCCAAATTCTGGGATGGTACTGCCCCAAATGGAGATGACTGGTTTGCGCAGTGCTGCTGCAATGTGCATCAAACCAGTATCGTGCGTGATCACTTGCGCGGCTTGCTTTACCAATGAAGCGGATTGATGCAGGCTGTATTGTCCACAAGTGTTGATTACATGTGTACCCGCTAGCTGTACGATCTGATCACCGGTAGCCCGGTCGTCAGGGCCACCAAGCAGCAAAATGGGCTGTTGAATCCCTTGACAAATTTCAACCAATTTGGCAAGGGGCATGCGTTTGGTGGCATGGGCTGCGCCGATGACCAAAGCAACATACTGGCCTTGTTGCAGCGCTTTGCGTTGGTCGGGTGTATATTTTGAAGCACAATCAATGTCGCGCAACTGGACTTGCTGTCCCTCCGGGATGAAGTAATCCAGTCCTTTTCCGTCGTATTGGATGCCCAACTTTTTGGTAGTGTCCAAGTAACGGTGTACAATGTGGATCTTGGGGAGCAGGTTCCACTTGAGATTGACCATCAACCATTTGGCCAGGTTAAGCTTGTTGAAGGATCGACTGGGGCGACCCAGGATCCATTTGACTTGCAAACTGCGTAGATTGTGGTGCAAATCGATGACCCAATCGTATTTCTCTTTTCTTAATTCAGTCTTGATTTCTCCAACTTTGGATTGAATGGTGTAGACTTTATCTATGTAT
The DNA here is from genome assembly GCF_040403615.1 of Haliscomenobacter sp. Classification (NCBI taxonomy): domain Bacteria; kingdom Pseudomonadati; phylum Bacteroidota; class Saprospiria; order Saprospirales; family Haliscomenobacteraceae; genus Haliscomenobacter; species Haliscomenobacter sp. The sequence goes on from NZ_JBBAKG010000126.1 coordinate 8,042, forward strand.
GGGTTGGGATCCAGTATCCCTCTGAAGCCTTTTTTGGTTAAAAAATGTATTTCAGCATTCAATTGTTGTTTCAAACAGCGCACCACAGGAGTTGTTAGGACAATGTCTCCAATCGAAGAAAATCTAATGATCAGTATTTTTAATGGCACAGCGATTTTATTTTAAAGCAATGGGCATATTAGGCTCCCCTGCTATTGTAACCTAATTCGGGGCGAAACTACTGAACTACTTGGACTTAAAGACTTAAAGCAGATTAAATGATCTGCATCAATTCGTAAACTGGCAATAAACTCACACCCTGATAATGTTTATTTTCTTCCAGGCGTTCGCGGTGTGCTGCCATCAATTCCTCATCTTTTTGCATAAAATTCCACATTGTGCGGGTTACTTTGCAAAATCTTTCGAAATCGTGGGTCGCCGGAAGCTCAGGTACACCCAGAGCTGTTAACAAACGTTTAAACCGATCCAAACTGTATAGCGTGTACTGATCCGGGTATCGAAAGGCCAGATACAAGGAAACGATTTGGTAGCCATCCTGGTGAAAATGCTTGCCTTCCCGGCTGCGGGGATGTTTTTCGAGGTACTCGGTGAGGAGCTCATCACAATAAAAAACAATCCGCCCGACCCGGCCATCAATGCTTTTGCTTTCATTGTAAAGATCCTGAAACATCTGCTTCACAAAATCGGGTTGCATGCGCCAAAACTCCAGCATCATGCGCTTAGGCTCATAGTTTTCGCGGTTCCAGAGGCGACGGGTTTGGGTATTGTTGAGGCTGCGGTTGTACATTTCAGCCAGATCGGAAGCTTCCAGGTTCCAATTTTCCTGAAAAATCTTTTGCGACTCATATACATAGAGGTGCTGCTCTTTTTGCTCAGAAAGCAGGTGTGTTTTGAATTGCTCGAGTACTTCTTGAATTTTTTTGAGTTGCATGGGATGCCAATTGTCCGTTTGTCGCTGGTTTGGTAAATGAATCAGGCTACAAAATTGAAAAATTTTGGGCAATTTATCAGGAAACTTAACGCTTGACGAACGCAGAAAAACGCATGCATATTTCTTCACCAAAACTTAACCCCCAGTTTACTGTGATTTAAGGAAATTTGCATGAAAATCAAAAAGTCATGCGCAACTTCCTGCTAGGTTTATTTCTTTGTCTTGCCCTGTATGCCAATGGTCAATCCATACGTACATTCCAAACTCCGGGGGTAAAAGAATATTGCCACATCGATACCCAACTCAACCGAGCCATTCTGCCTTCGGGCCGAAGGGTTACTCCGGCTGGGCAAGTGGTTCGAATTACCCATGATCCTTTTGGCATGGCGGTTTCGCCGGATGGCAAAAACATCCTGACCCTGCACGACGGGGTGATTACCCTCATCGATCCTACCCAGCCACAGCAAGCGCTGCGCATTCCTTCTTACGACGGAAAAATTACCGGAGCATTGGAAGGCGCTTCCTTCCTCGGTGTGGCTTTTGCTGCCGATGGCAAATTGGCGTACCTCAGCCAAGGGGACAAAGGCAAAGTGGTGGTGTTTGACCTCGCGCAACGCAAAAAAATTGCCAGCATCGACTTGAATGGCGAGCTGAATGGCGTGAAATATGAAGACAGCTTTACTTCTGATCTGGCTTTGCACCCCAATAAATCCGAACTATTGGTACTGGATCGCGGCAATTTCCGCCTGGTACGCATCGATTTGGCCAGCCAAAAAGTAACCGCCTCCATTCCAGTTGGCCGCCAACCCTTTGGTTTGGCCATCAGTCAGGATGGAAAAACCGCGCTGGTTGCCAATGTAGGCTTGTATGCTTACCCCGCAGTACCCGGCGTGACACCCAACAACCGCGATACCATGATGCTGGATTTTCCGCCATACGGTACTTATACCTTAGCATCTGTAGTAGGGGATACCCTGGAAGATGGCCGCATCATTCCAGGTTTGGGTAGCCCTCTCGCTCCTGAGGCGATGAGCGTATTTGCCATCGATTTGCAGCAAAACCGGGTTTCCAGTATCTTTAAAACGGGTCGCCAGATCGGTCACTTTTTGGAAGATGCAGAAGTGGTGGGTGGTGCAAGTCCAAACTCCATTGCGATGGGCAAGCAATTTGCTTATGTCAGCAATGCTACCAACGATTTGATCAGCGTAATTGACCTTCAGCAACTGAAGGTTGTGGCAGAATTTCCCATCAAAGTAGACAAGCGATTGGACAATCATCGCGGGTTGATGCCCTTTGGGCTTACCCTGAACAAAGCAGAGACGCAACTCTACGTGGCGCTCCTCGGTTTCAATGCTGTAGCCGTAATCGATGTGAAGAGTAAAAAGACCCTGGGCTTGATTCCTACGGGTTGGGGGCCATCGCGGGTGCTGCTTTCTCCTGACGAAAAAAACATTTACATCACTTCCATTCGCGGTTTGGGTGCTGGCCAAAATGGGGGCAAGGGTTTTGTGAAACCTGCCAGGGGTACCTACATTGGAGACATTCAGCAGTCTACCTTCCAAGCGGTTGCATTTCCGGACAAGGCACAGTTAAAGCTATACACGGCTCAGACGCTGGCCAACACCTTTCAGGAAGTAAAGGTGATCGACGATGCGCAAAACCCACTGCCCGCCCTTCCTGGCCTGCGCCAAAGCCCCATCAAGCACATCGTGTACATCACCAAGGAAAACCGCACTTTTGACGAAGTGTTTGGCCAACTTCCCAAGGTAAATGGCGATCCCAGCCTGGCGCGATATGGCGCAAACGTTACGGTAAGTACCCGAAAAGACACCATTCGTGGCGCGAACATCATGCCCAATCACCACAAAATTGCCCAACAATGGGCAGTATCTGACAATTTTTATTGCGATTCGGATGCCTCCATTCACGGCCACCACTGGATGATGGGCGTGGTGCCCAACGAATGGGTAGAAGCCAACTCCAGTGCAGATGGTGCTTTCAAGACGTTTTCAACTGCCCCGGGTCGCCGTTTTCCAAAGGCGACAGGTGCCATTGACCCTGAAGATTACAACGAAATTGGGGGCTTGTGGGAAGCGCTTGAGCGCAAAAAAGTGCCTTTCTTCAACTTTGGTGAAGGCAACGAATACGCTGGTGTATGGGAAGAATGGGATCACCTGACGTTCGGATCCAAACAACCCGTGATTTTTCCGCTGCAAAAAGCAGTGTATGACAAAACTTCCCGTTTTTACGCTGGTTTCGACATGGATTTGCCCGATCAGGTTCGCGTCGATCAGTTTGAACGCGAGTTTACCGACCGCTGGTTGTCCGGCAAAGCTGAAATGCCAGTTTTGGTGGCGATGCAATTGCCCAACGACCACGGCGCTGGTGTACGTCCGGAGGCAGGATTCCCATACGAGCATTCCTACATGGCCGATAATGACCTGGCGCTGGGCCGCATTCTGCAATTTTTGTCAAAAACGCCGTATTGGAAAAACATGCTGGTGATCGTCACCGAGGATGACCCACAAGGCGGGGTAGACCACGTTGATGCACACCGCTCGGTGTTGATGATGGCTGGGCCATACGTAAAACGCAATCATGTATCCCAAACCCACGCCAACTTTGGTTCACTCCTCAAAACGATCTACAACATCCTGAACATCCCTTATGTCAACCAATACGATGTAACGGCCACCTTGTTGCAAGATTTTTTCACGTCCGAGCCAGATTTAAGTCCTTACCAATTTGTAGTTCCAGACCAAAGGGTTTTTGATGCCAAAAAGGCCATGGAGATTTACGAAAAGACCTACCAGTGGTCAGAAAAAATCCGCACGCCTATGGATGATCCGAAAGATCAGCGGAAGAAATTTTACAAGAAGGAAGAGAAGTAGAGCAATTAACTTTTTGCGTAATACTAAGAGATTGGGGCATCCTGAGAGGGATGCTCCAATCTTATTGAAAAAAAGATGGAAGATCAGGCCCAGACAGCAAAAATCTGCTTTCCATTCCAACTGAGTTCTTCTGCTTTCCATTGCTTTTGTTCCTGGTGGTCAAAGATGAGCAGAGCGCCCTCTTGAAGTCCGAGGCGATCCAGGTAATCGGTCAATTGGTTTAGTCCATTCTCGTGGGCTTGTTGACCGCGCCAAAGTTTCAGTTCGATCACATACTGGTGTTGATAGTAAGTGATGAGGATATCTAAGCGCTTTTCTTCCGAGATTTGGGGCTCTTTGAAGGCATGGCCGTGGCCATTGAGGATAGGTTTGAGGAAAGCCAAAAAGACCAGGCGTCCTTGGCGTTCCAGAAAATCGCGTTCTTTTTTGCTGTACTCCGCTTTCATCAATTCCTGAAATTTCAGGAGGGCTTTGGGCACGTTGAAGCGGTGGCCAGGAAGCAAGAAAGAATCTGCACTGTCGCGACCAGCAACTGGAGAGTAATGTTCGGCATTGGCACTCAGGTAATTGTAGATGACCTCGCGGTAAATGCGGTTATGTATAGCCAATCGGAAGTTGTCTTTGGAAAAAATGCCATAAATCAAACCCAGATTGATGGCATCAGCATAAGGATCAAATGAAAAATCGATCCCTTCAATGAGCATGCGTTCGATGAGTTGATATAAATCGGGATTGTTCCGAATGTTTTTGATCAATTCATCAAAATTGACATTGGATTCCCGTACCAACATGTTGGCGGCTTGGTCTACCTCTTCAGTTGCCCAACTCTTTTCAGGTTTGGCGGGCAACAATTTTTCAGCGACAATCTTGCAGAGTTTGCTGACCAAAAATGGATATCCAGAGGTGTAATAAAAAAGCCTTTCAGCAACTGCTGCTGCGTCTACCTGTACCTGGTTATCCGTTGCATAGGTTTCGAGCATGGGGCGAATCTCCACCGGAGAAAAACTCATCTCGACCTCAAAATCGGCAGCGATGTTCCAAGGAGAATTGTATTTGCGCTCTTCATCTGGGCGAAGTTTGAGCTTGAGACTTTTGACGTCATGAACGCCTGTAAGGATGATCGAATGAAAGGTTGCTTGCTGACTCCGCTCCAAATATTTATCGCGAAGCATGCCAAGAAAATGCAAAAAAAGCTGATTGTTGCTGCTTTTATCTACTTCATCGATCATCAACACCAGTTTTTTATTCAGCGATTGAATCACCCGGGTAAGATAATGCGACAGCGTTCTAAAGGTCAGGTCGAAGGGCTGGGCTTGACCCAATGCTTCAGTCAAATGCGTATTGGTACTCAAACCCGCTTTAAAACGCAGTTCATCCAAAAAGACCTGGCAAAAGCTATTCTCGTCCTTAAATGCAGCTTCTCCAAGGCTTTCAAAACTCATGCGAATCACCAGGTATTCTGCCTTTTGATTCAAAGCAGCTTCCAATTGAAACAAAGCCGTGGTTTTACCATACTGTCGAGGGCGATTGATGGTGAAATAGTCGCCTTGTTCGATCATTTCCAAAATGCGGGCATACATGGCAGTAGTGTCGGCCATGTAATGCTGCTCGGGAAAGCAAACGCCCGTAATATTGAAACGCTTCTTCATAGGGGCAAAGATAAGGAATGTTTTGGGACGAGGTAACAATCATTAGGCGCAATGCTTTCGTTTACACGTGGATAGCACCCCTCCTAATTCAACGAATACGTCCTCAAAAACCGCCACAATCGATCATAGCGATCCAGGACGATTTCGGTGACGCCCATTTTTTTGAGTTGATCACGGTAGGATGCAGCGAGGTTTTCAAAATCAGGACGCAGGCTCAATCTGGCGATGGCAATGGCCCGCATGCAGCGGTGCAGTTGATTGTGAAAATAGGTAACAGGAGAGTCTGGGTCGGAGTTGTAGAGGTTGTCTACATTTTCGAGGCGGGTATAGCGTTCGAGGAAACTGATGCCTCGAGAAAAAATTCCTTTTTGAATTTCTTGAATGGCGGGAAGGATATCCGCTTCGCAACAAATAGAAAAGCGTTGCATGGGTTCGCCAAACAACTTGCTCAAGGGAGTAAACAAGGTGAAGTTGTTGCTTTGCAGTTCGGGTAAGTCGTTGGTAAAGGGCAATGCCAAATCCTCTACAGCATCGTGTCTTACGCCCAAGTAAACCTCCAGCGTATGCGAAGCATCCCCAGGTATCCAATTCAGCATGATGCACTGAAAACCCGTGGGAGTAACCCGCCGAAATTGATTGAGCTGGGGCATAAAAAAGTAATCCCGTTCCACGAGCCGCTTTTTTAAGGCCTCGTGAATTTGATTTTTAAGTAGACTTGAGTGTTGAAAATGGATGCTGCTCATGCAGTAAGTTTAAATACTAAACGAAGTTACGGCATATTTTTGAATAGAGTGTTAGCAAATTGTAAACTTTCACAATTTTCGACCAAAAAATCGCTAATTACTGCATGTTTGTATGCAAATGGGGGCAAGCAAAAAAAACGAATTTGGGTTCATGAAAAGCACAAAAAAAGCCAGGAGTTGATTACCCCTGACTACTAAAGAAACCCGACTGTTATAAAATGCAAAAACTAAAAACAGAAGAAAAAAAGATTGTAGTTCAATTGAGTAATCCGCAAACCGTGGGTCTATACTCATTTTATGAAAACTTTAAGTAACGCAGAAAAATTAACTTCCCGATTTTGGGTTTTGAATAGGAAGTCG
>NZ_JBBAKG010000127.1:0-14586 GCF_040403615.1 Haliscomenobacter sp.
GCTTCGTACAAACTTTTTGCTACCGCATTATCGTCGCTAACGGTGGTACCGGATAAATCGAATACCACCATACTGATCTTGCTCATGCCTGTTGATTTTTATACTTTTTCTGAAAAATTTTCTGTTCATTAATTCAAATATCAATGCCTACGCGGAAAGGATTTTTGTCCAATGCGTATTGAAAAGCTTGTTCTACCTGTTCCAGGGCAAATCCACCATGAACGAGGTCTGCAAATGGGTACACCGGATGCCACTGTTCAATAAAATCTACTGCGGCAGCCAGATCTTGTTCGTTGTAGTTGTGCAATCCTTTGATGGTAAGGATTTTGCGCACCATTTGTTCGCCGTTGATCTGCACACTGCGCTGCGGATAAGTGGCGCCAATCCAGACCGCGATCCCACCAATGGACAACAATTCCAGGGTAGATTCCATGGCTTGAGGGGCTCCACTGAGTTCAATCAGGCGGTGGATGGGAAAAGCTGGTTCCAGTTTTTCGGCAAGCAATGGCTTGAAATCGGTCAGCGTCGAATCGATCAAGATGGTTTCATCTACGCCAAAAAGACGGGAAATGGTCAGTCTTTCGGGATTCGTATCCAATGCAATCACTTTGGCCGCACCTCTAGCCTTGCTCATGGCACAAGCAATAATTCCGAGCATGCCTACGCCCGAAACAAGCACATGTTGATTGCTCAAGTCTCCGGCAAGCCGTACCGCACCCGCCACAGTAGCAACCGCACAATTGATGATGGTGACTACGGGCAGCGGGATGTTTTCATCAAGTTTGATGATGGGGGTGTTTTTGCGCAAAATGGTGTATTCACTCAGCCCGCCATGCAGGTTGCTGGTGGGTGTAATTTGTTCGTGGCCGTATTTGAAAAGGTCTTCCGCCTTTTGGGGCATGCCCAATTTGGAAAAAGGAGAGGCGGGGTTACTGGCAAAAATGGCCCAGGTGACCCGGTCGCCCAATGCCAATGGTGTGCCGCGAAAATCTTCTTGAGGCACTTCCGGCCCAAAAGATTCGATGCGGCCTACAATTTCGTGGCCGAGGATTGTAGGCGATTTTTCTTTGCGCTGACCGGTATAAGTATAAATATCACTGCGGCACAGCGTGGTGTATTCGTTGCGGATGAGGATTTCTTGGTTTTGGAGGGGAGGTATCGGGGCATCAACCAGTTCAAATGGTTTTCCTGGCGTTTCAAAAACCGCAACTTTGCTGTACTGCATCTTTTTTACAACGAAAGTAAATTTAATTTCTTCTCATGAAACCTTTGGCGTCTTTCTTGACAGAAATTTAAAAGTGAATTTACATGAAATATCTAATCCTATGGCTGAATAAAAATGAACACTTATTTTTGCCCCGCTACTATGGCATCTTACCGCGTATGGATGTCAATAATTGGGATCTTGATTTCCACTCTGGTTCCCCTGGCCTCTCCGGTTATTTCGTCTTTAAGGTCGATGGTATTGACGTATACTTTTTTTTCTCTGGAATTGTAAAGCAGTTGTAGCCGTTGCTCGGTAATGGCCGTACCCCGCGAGCGGTGGTTGTTGTAGCGTCCATCGTTGAGGTGCATTTGGCGGGCTTTCTCCCGACCGATTCCATCGTCTTCAACCACGCACAAGATGGTATCTTCATTGAAGAGAGAGAAATCAACTTTGATGTTGCCCGATTCTTTGGGCCGCAGCCCGTGTTCAATGGCATTTTCTACGTAAGGCTGAACAATCATGGTAGGTACACCAATAATGTCTTCTTCGATTTCATCGTCAACCACAATTTTGTAGCTCAAGCGGTCTTCGAAGCGGAGTTTCTCATTGATGTAGAGGTAATCGTTGAGAAAAGCCAGTTCCTTTTCCAGCGAGACCACTTCAATATCGGAGTATTCCAAACTTTGGCGCATGAGTTTGGCGAAGCGGGCCAGGTATTTGGCAGCGTTGTTGCTTTCGTTGGAGGTGATGTAGTTTTGGATCGAATTGAGTGCGTTGAACAAAAAATGGGGGTTCATTTGTGCCCGCAGGGCTTTGAGTTGCAATTTGGCAGCTTGCAAGCGCAGCAATTCTGCCTCTTTGTGTTGTTTTTCCGCTTCGTATTTTACTTCCAGTTCGGTGCGTTTCCGCTCGTTCACTTCTTGCTGGTAGCGCTCTGCATTTTGGCTGTGCTGGAGCAAGTGTTCGTAGGCTTTGGCATAATGCCCCAATTGGGCATAAAAGCCTGCCATGTCTTTGTAGATACTGGACAAACGTTTGAAATCTTTGGCTGCTTCGGCCAGGAGTAAGGCTTTTGTGAAACATTTTTCGGCTTGCACGGCTTTGCCCAAAGCGCCGTAAGCCAATCCACGCCAGGATTCGATCAACGCGAAGTTTTCTACGGCATCTGCCGACATTCCTTTGAACTGGTTTTCAGCTTTTTTAAAGAGTTTAAGCGCGTTTTCGTAGTTTTTGTGTTGGAGTTGGCAGTATCCAACATTGGCCAGGGCACTGGCTTTGGCATAAGGGTTGACGTCTTCGTGGGTTTCAATGGCTTTTTGGAAGTAATACTCGGCACTTTCCAGGTTGGTGAGCGCCATAAAGCCATTCCCTACATTGAGGTAGTTCCAGGAAAGGCGGCTGCGCATGTCGGTGGCTTCGGCTATTTCGACTGCCTTGAGGTAAGCCTCCACACTTTTTTCCTGATCGTCGTTGCGCTCATAGATGGTTCCCAATCCCGTATGGATCAGGATAAGAAAGTGATAATCCTTGAGATTGGTGTAACTGCCGAATACCGTGATTTGCTTGTCTGCTTCGATCAGTAACTCGATGGCCCGTGAATAATTGGCAAAGTGCAGTTGCACAAAACCCTCCCGAGCGGTGTGTCGAGCACGAAGGCGCTCATCGGGAAAAGCGCGAAGTAATTTTCCTGCCTTATCCAAAAAAAATAAGGCTTGATCCATGTCTTGCATGTTGATGCAAGTCCCGGCAAAATCGATGTAAACTTCAGCTTGTTGTTTTACATCTCCACATTCTTCTACCAAATCGAGCAACAATTTGAAATGCTCCAAAGAGCTGGAATAATTGTACAATTGATTCTCTACAATGGCGGAATACAAATGAAAGTTGAGCTCAACATCGGGATTGGGATGTGATTTGATGAGTGCAGCCTGTTCCGCCAGAAATGTTTTAGCCCGTTGAGGGTTGGTATAGGTATAGTAAGACAGCAACCGATCCAGTAAAATCAAGCGCTGGTGGGGCGCTTTTTGCTGTTGCAGCTTGCTTTCCAAGCCGCGAATGTCATCAATTTGAGGCAACAGATCGGTTGTCGTAGGCATAACAGTGCGTTTTTTTGGGGCAGGATTAAATTTACTTGCAACCTACAACCCAAAACTCAAAGCACAAAACCTAAAAATTAAATGGCGTGATTTGCAACCAAACGACTCACGGTGGGGGCTTGGCTGCCTCCGAGTGGTTCGATGGTGATGTTTAAGCTTTTTGCATTAGGCAAGTACTTTAGACTCTGGTGTTTTTCGAGCTGGGTACTGATTAAGCCTGCATTGACCATTTTTCCATCCACATCTGCCCAAATTTGGTACTGCTGGTTGCGGTTTAAGGGTGATAGTTTGAAAGGGTTGATCATCGCTGTGTGCATTTCTTCGTTCCAATACACCAGCGCTGCCGCTTGTGGCGCGTATGCTGTTCCCTGCAAAAGCATGGGTTGTGTTTGCGGATCTTTGAGAAAAGCCACAATTTTTTCCCGGCTTTCGCAAGTGACCAATTGGCCTTGGAGGTTTTTATTTTCTGCTTGCAAACTGCGCATGCGTAGGGCAGTCAGGGTACACAGCACCACTAAAGCCCCGATGACAACTACATTGAGCCAGGATATCGCTCCAGATGTAGCAATTTGTTGAGGTGCAGCAGTTTTTCTCTCAATTTCTTGTTGTATTTTGGTTTTCACCGCAGGTGGAGGGGGGATAGCGTGCTGCAATGCATATTGCTCAATGGCTCTGCGCATGTCTTCTACTTCTTGACGCAATTCTGGATGCGAGTTGAACATTTGCTCAACTACCTGCTCCTCAGCTGGATCAGCGATCCCCAAAGCGTACTGCTCCAATAAACCAGATTCCAAAAACGTCTCTTTATCCATAGCATTACTTGATTAGTAGAAGTAACCAGCACATGGTTATGTACTGAACAGAAAAAACTTTACGCAGTTCACGAAGTGCAATTCGAACTCTTGACTTAACGGTTCCCAAAGGGATATTCAATGCTTCGGTTACTTCTTCCTGGGTGTAGCCTTCAAAATAGATCAGATCAATGACTTTGCGGTATTTCTCCTCCAATTTACCAACTTCAGTATTGAGACCAATGTGGTCGATTTGCGGATCCATAAAACCTTCAGGAGTATTCTTTTCGGAATTTTTGCTCCGGGTTTCTTCCATCCGTTGCTTGTCAATGGCCGTATTGCGGGTAATATTGAGCATCCAGGTAAACAAGGTGCCTTTCGAAGCATCATAGCTTGACCCCTTGCTCCAGATTTTTACAAAAGCTTCTTGTAACACATCCTGTGCCACCATTTCAGAGCGTACAATCTTGAGTACAATTCCATAAAGCGCAGGGCTGTATTGATCGTACAACGCATCGATCGCTTTTTTGTCTTGCTGCTGTAACAACTCAATGATTTGGTGATCTTTTGCGTGCATACTTTCGTCCTGTGCTTTAAAAATCTAAAAATGTAAAACAGTAAAACGTTGAAAAGGTTTTAAAATTGGTTATAAAGCGTCGGTTACGAAGTGTCGGTTACTGAGCGTAGCCGAAGTACCGACATTTCGTAACCAACGCTCAGTACTTCGACTACGCTCAGTACTTCGACTACGCTCAGTAACCAAAACCCTAAAACATTCTTATCTTCGCTCCGCAATATTCATCAAGGTGGCACATGAACCAAGCATTATTCAAAATTAGGGAGAAAGGAAAATACGGCTTCATTAATCGTCAGGGAGAAGTTGTGATCGAGCCACAGTATTATGAAGCTGAGGATTTTTTTAATGGATATTCCAGAGTACGACTCAATGACAAGCTCGTTCATATGGATCCATTAGGCCGCCTGCTCATCAAGTACTTTTTCAATTTTGTGGGTCATTTTGAAGCAGGGTTGGCCCGGGCACAACTGGTCAATCGCTGGGGCTTTATTGATCAGAAGTGCAACCTGGTGATTGGCATTCAATTCGATCAGGCTGGAGATTTTAACGAAGGCCGGGCTGCGGTAAGCCTACGCAAACTATACGGATTCATCAATCCTGAAGGCGATTGGTTGGTGCAACCTCAGTACGAGTGGTCAGGAGCTTATCAGCAAGGATTGGCTCCCGTGGTATGGAACGGAGGTTCCGGGTACATTGGCAATGATGGCTTTTTGGCCTTTAGTACCAATTTTGAAAAGTGCCTGCCTTTCCAGGATGACACCGCAGTTGTGGTGCACCGCCGCCAATGGGGATTAATCGACCGGCAAGGCCGGGTGCTTTGCGAGCCACAATATCTGTACAAAGAAGGAATCTCGAATGGAGAATTTTTTGAGGATATGGCCATCATTTGCTGTGATGATCGGTTTGGCTTCCTCAATCGGGAGGGAAAGGAAGCAATTGAGCCGCAGTACGTGGCGGTAGGTGATTTCAGTGAAGGCCTGGCTCAGGTCAAAAATGAAAAATTATACGGATACATCAAGGTAGACGGACAAATGCAACTGGAACCTCAATTTCAGGATGCTGGCATTTTTTCGGAGGGATTGGCCGCGGTCTGCCTCAAAGGTTCCTGGGGCTACATCAACAGGAATGGAGAACTGGTTATCCCAACCATTTTCAGGCAAGCTGGGGCATTCAAGAATGGCTTGGCCCTGGTGTCTTCTGCTGGAAAATGGGCTTATATCAATCCGGAAGGGAAGCCAATTTGGGTGGAGAATACAAAGTGATGGTAAGTGTTTTTTTGCGTTAATTACCTAATCACGGCAATCACATCCACATTTCCTTTCACTTTTTGCCCAATGGATACCTTCACCTCGGCACCAAGTGGTAAAAACAAATCCACACGCGAGCCGAATTTGATGAACCCAAATTCCTCGCCCTGCTCCAGTACCTGACCTTCCTGTACATAATACTTGATCCGTCTGGCCACCGCACCAGCAATTTGCCGCAATAAAATTTCCACTTTGGCATTTTTGATCACCATCGTGGTGCGCTCGTTTTCGGTAGAAGACTTGGGATGCCAGGCAACCAGGTACTTGCCCGGATGGTATTTGGCGTATTGCACCGTACCTCCAATCGCAGCCCGATTCACGTGGACATTGAGCGGCGACATAAAAATCGAAATCTGTAGTCGCTTCTCTTGGAAATATTCTGGTTCTTCGACTTCTTCGATCACCACTACTTGCCCATCAGCAGGGGCATATACGGTGCCTTCACCCACCGTTGGGATCGTACGCTTCGGGTTGCGAAAAAACTGGACAATTAATCCAAAAAATACCAGACTGGCTATCCCCAGCCACGGTTGTAACACGGAGAGATAGATAGCACAAACCGTATTGATAACTCCCAAACCAAGTGCGGCCAAAAGAATAATGAGGTAGCCTTCGCGATGAATGTACATAAGTGGTTATATTAGCTATCAGCGGTCAGCTATCAGCCCTGAGCAACCTGTGGCTGATAGCTGATAGCTGATAGCTGATAGCAATCAGCTTTAATTAATGACCCAAAACAAGTATGCCGCCGAAAACGGAATCTGAAACATAAACCCGTCAAAACGATCCAGAAATCCGCCATGACCAGGCAAGAGATCACTGGAATCTTTGATGTTGATGCCCCGCTTGAAACTGGACTCCACCAAATCTCCAATAGACCCGAAGATGACCACAATCAAACCCAACACCATCCAGTGTTGCAAGCCCAGTTCGGGAAACAAACGCCAAAGCCCCCAGGCTACAATCAGGGTGAAAAAAGCTGCTCCTCCTGAACCTTCCCAGGTCTTTTTGGGGGATATCTTGGGCAAAAGCAAGGTCTTTCCAAATTTTGACCCCACAAAATAAGCGCTGGTATCACTCGTCCAGGTCATCAACATGAGTCCGAGGGGAATGTGAAAAGAAAATTGGGGTCCAATAAATGCGATGGCATTCAGCAGGGTAAACGGCACCCCAATGTACAACACCGTCAAAAAGATGAACCCAACTTGGTGAAAGGCCTGCGTATTGCCTTCCGATATTTCATAAACAAAAGGCAAAAACAACAAAGGGAAAAAAGTGAGCATCATCGGAAGCCAGCAATCTTGAGCAATAAGACCCAAATTCAAAGCACTGAGCCAGCAGTAGGGGAGTAGCCCCAAACCCACCCCGATGGATCGGCGGATCAGATTGCTGCGCGTTTCTTCTGGAAAAGTCAAACCTGTAAACTCCCACAAACACATTCCATTGATGACGCCAAAAAGCACTACAAATGGAATTTTTCCTCCAAAGACGCCGCCCAGCATAATCAGTACAAAAAATACCGCTGTTATTACCCTCAAACGAAGACCTCCCATGGTGTATAAATTTAGGATTGCTGCTTTTTCATTCGACTCAGGTAATACCCTACCCCAATCATCAATGCCAGGCCAAATATTCCGCCCAGCCAGCCGGGAGAATCCACCGTTTGATCGGGACTAAATTGTCCGGCTTTGTCTCTGAGTACATAATAAACGACAACTTGCAGGCTATTGAAAATAAAATGCGCAAGGATCGGCAGCCAAAGACTTTTTGACCAATAAAAAAGATAACCCAAACCTACCCCCAAAAACATGCGGGGCAAAAAACCGGCAAATTGCAAATGGATGGCACTGAATACGATTGCCGTAACCCAAATGGCAAGTATGGGCTGTTTGATCACCCTGCTTAATTGTTGCTGGAGAATCCCCCTGAATACCAACTCTTCACCTACCGCTGCTACCACACCTACGGTAAGTAGATTGAGCACCAACTCGGCTGGGCCATCCATGTGCAAGATTATTTTTATCAACTCATTGGCATTTACCTCCATTTCTTTCATCCAGGCAGGTAAAGGCAGTTGCTGGTTGAGCCAGTACGTGGTTTGTACAAATGGGAAAGTACCCAGCATAAACAAGAGTCCGCCTCCAATCATCTTCCAATTGGGCAAAACCTTGAGCCCAAGCTGCTGAATCCAATTCCTTCCAAAAAAGATTAGCACTGTGGTGATCGCACCACCCGTAAAGGCAAACAGGTGAGGAAGGAGGTTGGCCCAGCGGGCTAAATTTCGTTCTTGTGGACTTGACTCTGGACTTAAAGAGGAGATGAAACCAACGGCATCAAAACCACTCGCGTTTATTACCCCAAAGCTGATTAATGAACCAACAATCAGACCAACAAACATGCAAGAAATCAAACAAAGCAGTACAACCCAGGCTGAAGACTCGGTTCTTTTTGCAGGTATTTCTGAATCCGGAAGTGGATAGTCCATGAATTTTTTTTGTAAAATTAAGTAAACTCTGTAACGTATCGGGGAAAAATTATCGAGCTTTGCTTTTTCGTATTGGCGAATTCATTCGCCGATTGAATCTCGGCGAATGAATTCGCCAGTACAAATGTAGCATATGGGAACCGTCCGTTTGAGTGTAAACATCAATAAAATTGCGCTAATCCGCAACTCCAGAGGATCCAACCAACCTGACCTGGCCCAAATTGCCCGGGATTGTGAGGCATACGGTGCTCAGGGCATTACCGTACACCCTCGACCCGATGAGCGACACGTGCGTTTTGATGACCTTCCGGTGCTCAAGGCCGTGGTCACCACTGAATTCAACATCGAGGGCAATCCAGATCCACGGTTTTTAAAAGAAGTGACCAACGTGAAACCCCATCAAGCTACTTTGGTACCCGATGGGCCACAAGCCCTCACTTCCGATAGTGGATGGGATACGGTCAAATACCATGATTTTTTGGTAGATGCAATTGCCCAACTGCATGCCGCAGGAACCCGGGTTTCCATTTTTGTTGACGCCGACGAACATTTTGTAGAAGGTGCCAAAGCAGTAGGTGCAGACCGAATCGAATTTTACACGGGCCATTTTGCCAAAGATTTTTTGAAAAACCCTGCCGAAGCGGTTAAAAACCATGTACAATGTGCCAAACTAGCCGTAAATTTGGGTTTGGGCATCAACGCTGGACATGATTTGAACCTCAAAAACCTCAAATATTACGCAGATCAGGTTGAAGGGCTACAGGAAGTGTCGATTGGTCATGCCCTGGTATGCGATGCCCTCTATTTTGGCCTCCAAAACACCATCCAAATGTACCTCAGACAACTAAACCAGTAAGTCACCTCACTTTGCTTAAAAATGTCCCCAATGTTAAGAAAATACCAGTAAAATAAAATATTCGTAAAAAAAACCGCTCCCGATGTTTAATAATTGACAAATTTTGAATTATTTGGCAGCGGATTTGTGCATTTGGATCGCAAGCAGTATTATTCGACTGCATTTTTTTCGGATTAGTAGCATGTAATTTTTTGTTTTCTCAACATAAAACAGCGATAGTATGAAAAAACTCTCACTAGTACTCCTGTTATTTTGCGGGGTTCTGGGTTACGCTATTGGACAGCGTACCATTACCGGTAAAGTAACCGACACAAAAGGTGAAGCACTGATCGGTGCCAACATCTTCGTGTTGAAAACTACCAACGGAACTGTCTCCGACGTAAATGGTAATTTCTCTCTGGCAATTCCTGCTGGAGCAGAAGTCATCACTGTAAGTTACACGGGTTTCACCAGCAAGGAAATCGAAGTTGGTAACCTTAGTGTTATTGATGTAGAACTTGAAGCAGGAACGATTTTGAATGAGGTAGTAGTCACTGCCTTGGGGATTTCAAAACAACCCAAAGAAATTGGCTATTCTGTCGCCCGCATCAGTGGTGACGACATCACGCAGGGTAAAGTCACCAACCTCCAGAATGGTTTGGTGGGTAAAGTATCCGGTTTGAACGTCTCTACCGTAAACAACGGGGTAAACGCTGATACACGGATTGTACTCCGCGGTATTCGTTCCTTGACAGGTAACAACCAGGCACTTTTGGTCGTAGATGGTACACCAGTAGCGCTGAGCTTCATTAACTCCATCAACCCAAACGACGTCCAGAGCGTAAACGTACTGAAAGGTGCCAACGCCGCAGCTTTGTACGGTCCTGAAGGGGTGAACGGGGTAATCGTAGTCAACACTAAGAAAGGCTCAAAAGGCGGTAAGCCACAAATCACCGTGGGCAACACGACTTTGTATGAAAACATTTCCGTGACTTTGAAACAACAAGAGCGCTTCGGGTCCGGGTCTTCCTTCAACGCATTTGGTGATGGGATTTATGATCCGATTGAAAACCAATCCTGGGGTGATGAATTTGATGGCTCCATTCGGGAAGTTGGTCAAATCACCGAGGATGGTCAAACTCAGACCTTGCCTTATTCGTTTCGGCCAAAAGAAAAAAATAATTTTTTCAATACCGGTATAAACATCCAGAATGATGTTTCGGTAACTGCCGGTGACGATAAGACCAATTTTTTCTTGTCGGTTCAAAACGTGCAAATCAAAGGGATAATGCCCAGCGACAAAGGAGACCGGACTACCGTTCGTTTGAATGCTGGAAAGACACTAGGTATATTCAATGCCTCAATGAATTTTGGGTACACTCTGAAAAACTCTGATCTCACTCCTTTTACGGGTACTATTTACGATCAGGTGTTCAATGCGCCTGGCCAAATTCCAATTACCCAGTACAAGGATTTTCAGAACGATTTCTGGTCCAATCGCAACAACTACTACAACGACTATTATCGGAACCCTTATGAAACCATCTACACCGACCGTGTGAAGGGTCGGTCTGATGAAGTGTTTGGAAACATTGCCTTGACCTTGAAGCCAACCAAGTGGTTGAGCATTGTCAACCGCATGGGCTACACCGTGAATTCAAATTTCAACCAGGGCATTAGTCGCAATATAACTTATACCGATTTTGCGATTAGCCACCGTTCATTTGCTTCAGGTGGAGGCCGCACTGCTTCGGTTTCAGACTTTTTTGAATTCAAAACACGGTTGAACAACGAATTGCTGCTTTCGACTGATAATTCCGTGGGTAAATTGAACATCAAAGGATTGTTGGGTAATTTGATCCGCCAAACGTATGAGAAGTTTACTGGTGTATCGGGTGGCAACCTGGTTATTCCTACCCTGTTCAACGTAGCGAACCGTACGGGTGAGCCAGGTGCTTTTTCTCAATATACTAACAGTAGATTGAACTCAGTATTTGGTAGTTTGTCTTTGGGATACGACAACTGGGTATTTGTAGAGTTTACTGGTCGGAACGACTGGGACAGCCGCTTGCCTAAGGAGAACCGCTCTTATTTCTACCCAGGGGTAAGTGCATCGGTTATCTTGACTGACTTGTTTGAAGGCCTGGCCAATGGTCCGGTAATCAGCACCATCAAGTTGAAAGGTGCTTACGCTAAAACGGGTAACGTAAACCTGAACCCCTATTCACTGGAATCGATTTTTTCCCAGGCAGGTGGTTTCCCATTCGGTACCCTGGCTGGATTTTCGGCTGAGAATAGAATCAACAATCCCAACATTCGCCCTGAAGTAGTTAAATCGACTGAAGTAGGGGTAGAATTTGGTTTGTTCAAAAACAAGGTACTGCTCGACGTAGCTTATTACTTCCAGAACAACAACGATCAGGTTATTCCAATCCAGATTTCTTCTGCAACTGGGTACACTTCTGCCTTGGTGAATGCGGCAGAATTCAACAACAATGGACTTGAAGTAGATTTGAAATTTTTGCCACTGATTGAAACAGCTAGTGGTTTGCGTTGGGAGGTTTCCGCCAACTATACCTACAACACCTCAGAAGTAGTTTCTATTTATGAGGGCTTGAATGAACTTGGAATCGGCAATACCGCTTTTGTCATCAAAGGTTTACCTGCCTATGTCCACAAATTGAAGGATTGGGAGCGTACCCCAGAGGGCAAAGTAATCGTTGACCCTGTAAGTGGTTACCCAAAGCTCAATCCAGTAAATACCATCTTTGGCAATACCAATCCAAAACACATTTTTGGTGTCAACACCGATCTGACGTATAAGGATTTCAACCTGCGCGTAGTGGCTGAATATCGGGGTGGAAACTACATTTTCAACCAGATTGGTCAAAGTACTGATTTTACCGGGGTTACTGCCCTGAGCGCCACCAATGGCCGCCAGCGCTTTGTATTCCCCAATTCAGTGTACTCTACCGATGGTGGAACCACTTATGTGGACAATAAGGACATCGTAGTGCGCAACGCCCACTATTCCTTCTTACAAGATGGTGCTTTCCGCAACGCCCAAACCAACTATTACAGTTCTGCAGCGTTCTGGAAATTACGTGAAGTAGCGTTGACTTACTCTGTCCCATCTAAAGTGTTGGGCAAGTTCGTTCAAAGAGCTACCGTTTCGTTGGTGGGCAGAAACCTGCTGATGCTGCGTCCAAAAACCAACCAGTGGACGGACCCTGAATTTTCCAACACTACCAATAACGATGTTGGAACAACTTCAGTTAACCAGACGCCTCCAACCAGAATTATGGGCTTCAACGTTAACCTGACCTTCTAACCACAAAAGCTGAAACTTATGCAACAGTATATCAAAATATTCATCTTGACTATTTTTGTCACCGTTCTGGCCAGTTGTTCAGAAGACTACCTGGACGTGAACAGTGACCCCAACCGCGCCGTGGAGAGCAACATGACCGCAGCGGTGATTCTGCCACAAGCCATGCTCAACACCGCCAACCGGGTTGGAACAGGCTTTGGATTTCTCAACCACTGGCTGGGCTATTGGTGCCCTCCGGCAAACTACTCACCAAATGGGGAGGAGCAATCCTACAACATCACCACCAACTTCGGTGCAGGCCTTTTCGCAGGGATCACTGACAATACCTACGATTATCAATTCGCTGAATTGAGAGCACGTGCTGCTGGTGAAAACTTTTACGTTGGCATCGCCAAAACCATGAAGGCGCACAACTTCGTTCAGTTGGTCGACCTTTATGACAAAGTGCCTTTCACCGAAGCCATGAAGGGCCTCGAGTTCATCCGTCCTAAATACGACGATGGAAAGTTGATTTACGAGGAGTCTGCGAAACAATTGGACAGTGCGGTTATTCTGTTCAAAGCTGCGATTGCAGGCAATACAATCAATGCCGATGCTCGTTTCCGCGACATCGTCTTCAAAGGTGATGGTGCCAAGTGGATCAAATTTGCCAATACCCTGAAATTGCGTCACCTGATACACCAATCAGGCAGAACCGATCGTGCCGCCTACATCACCGCTGAAATTGCCAAAATTGTGGCCAATGGCGGTGGATTTTTGGGGACCGGTGAAGATGCTGCAGCAAAACCAGCTTATTCACAGGACAAGCCTAACGCTTTTTATGCTTCTTATGGGTTTAACGTAGCGGGTAATCAGGCTACCGACTTTTGGAGAGGTGCCAAAGTTGCCATTGACTTCATGAAACAGGATGGCGATCCACGGCTTGGTTATTTTTATAAAAAAACCACCAATGCTTTCCCGGCTAACGGTGCCGAACCTTTCAGAACCTTAGCACCAGCCGAATACCGGGGCAACGAATACGGTCGTCCAATTGACAACTCTACCTATCCATCTCAGAATGCCAACTTCGTATCTCAAGTTGGTGGCATTACTGCTGCCGGACCAGTTAGTGGTGCTTCTTTTGGCTTGGTGAAAGGTTTTGACCAGGCTTCCTGGATCTTACTTTCGGTAGAGTCGATGTTCTTGCAAGCGGAAGCCATCCAAAGAGGCTGGTTGCCTGGCGACAAAGAAGCCGCCTACAAGGCTGCAGTAAAGGAATCGTTCCGCTGGTTGAACGTAGATTTGAGCAAAGCTGCTGCCGATGCAAGTTTCGACAAGTGGTACCAGACTCAGGATGAAAACGGCAACAAAAACGTGAGCTACGCAAAAGCTGATGACAAGCTGAAAGTTGTTTTGTATCAGAAATACCTGGCCATGAATGGCAGCAACGCGCTGGAAACCTGGACTGATTATCGCCGCAATAATGCATTTCCAGCCCTTCCATTGTCGATCAACCCTGGACGTACCAGCCCGATATTGCCCGTACGTTTGTTGTATCCACAGCGTGAATATGACCTGAATACGGCTGCAGTAGTCGCAGTAGGTACCATCAGCCAATTCAATTCCAAGGTTTGGTGGATGAACTAATTTTTTTGTTGACTGAGTTTAAAACATCAAGAATGAAAAATATTCTTAAAATAGTTTTGTTAATCTTCATCGGATTTGCTTTCAGCGCTTGTCTGAAAGATGAGGCGATTACGGATTACACGGAAAACGGGATCAAGCCGATTATCCTGATCCCGAATGGCAACTTTCCATCGGTGCAAACCGTTAACCCTACTGCCCTGGACTTCAAATCTACCGCACAAACGGTTGATTTGTATGCCCGGATTTCCTATGGGCGGCCACTGGACAAAGATGTAACGGTGACTTTTGTCAAAGATCCTTCCATCATTGCGGCGTACAACACCAAGTTTGG